>CAIOYH010000143.1 GCA_903862465.1 uncultured bacterium
CGTTTATGAATTATATTTTTTTTATTTCCCGTTCGCCTTAGCCTCCCTAAGTCGTTCATATTCTTATAAGTTTCACCTATTCAATTTCAGTGGTGCAAAACTTGCAACTTCGCACCGGTCTGTTATTGTCCCGATTGCAAATTCGGGATAGGGGTTCTTAGTTTTTCATTTTTCATCCCCATCAAGATACCGGCGGCACATCCGGTTCACTATCATCCACCTCCATCAAAAACTGAACGGCGCATGTTTTGCCTGCAACGATGGTAAAATCAAAAACCACATCTTTAAACCCTGTTTTGAATAACTTTCCATGATAAGTGCCCGGTGCCAATCCATCCTTAAAAATTTCACCATCTGCATCAGTCATCATTGTAATATTTAGAGATGCAACCAAAAAATTTACATCCACCATGTTTACTAAACTACCTTTATGAAGCACTAAAATTTCCAAAGTCCCGGTGGTAGGGTCCACAGGTTTCAGTTTGCGTTTCAAATGGTGATGGCGTGCCCTGCGAGCTGCCGTATAAGACAAATAAAACGCCATATTTTTGATTTTATACAACTGCATTGCCTTGTCCAATTGCTCATCCAAAAATATCTTATCCTCCACAAAATCTGCCTCCAACAACTCTTTCTCCACCTTATGTGCCGCTATCATATCCTTTGGTATATGGGTCAAATCTTGCAGTTGGTCCAAGTCGTCATTAAACAAAGTAAACATTGCCGTATCCAATCCAACAGTGGCTAACATGGTAGCCTTTGGAGTAATCACTTCCATAATTTTCTTGGAATTCAAAATCTGATTTTCCAAAGTGTCATAATACAAATATGACATAGTGTAGATATTCAAATTCTTCAATTCCGTAAGATTGTGTGCTGCGCCATACCCACTGGCAACCGAAGCGGCAATACTCAAATCAATAGCCGATTTCTGGCGGACTGCCACGCCTGCCTTTGTAAATTCCTTAGTATTGCCGGCAAGCTTCAAAGCTCGTGCATCCGCCGAAATTATACGGTCGCCTAAAGTATCAAAAAAACCTGCCAAACCTGTGTTTGCAGTCAATTCTGCTGGATAAATAGCACCGCAACTGTAGGAGCGCCGCATTGATTCCAAAAAATTATTCATTACATCATTCATAATTTTATATTTTTAAAGATTATTACACTTAACAAACTGCCATTAAGAATGATAGGCTCATTTTTATCTTCAAAACGGCGTTGTAAAATTATAAATAATATTCAACATACCAAATATTTTTTTTCATTTTAGTGAAAATATTTTTCAGTAGCCTAAAATTCAAACTATTACAATTGAATTTTTTTGATAAATATTTATTTTTTTGTAATAAAACATAAATACTCATAAAGAATCAAACTTTCCCACACTCTTTTTTATATAAAATACACTGTTGTCCGGTTAAATTTTGCTTTTTTTATAATATCGTGCCTACGACACTTTTAATTTACGCTCTGATGTTACGCATTATGATAAAATTCCGAAGGGATGACACTATTATAGAACAAGGAATGCACAGAACACCAAAACCCAGAATGGGTGACATGATAATATCATCCCTTCGGGATTTGATACAAGATTGTCTGAATAATTTTCTATAATAATTTCAGTCCTTCGGACTTTTGCGTAACATCAGTTACTCTTAACCCTGTTGTACAAAATTTGCAACTTCTCAACACCCTATTAAAGCCCCTTTTTTCAATGCCTGTCCCGCACGCGCAGTGTCGGGAGGGTTTGGGGTTAAAAATCCCTTTCTAAGTTCATCCAAGAGACTTCAAAGGTTGCCAAGATGAGTTTTAAGGTCGCCAAATTGCTTCCAAAGATGAGCAACTTAATTTCTCTATTCACCAAAATGCGTTCCCCGCTAACCAAAGTGTCTTCTATGTTTAGCCAAAGCAAACTCTATGATATCCAAAGTCATTTCTATGATGAAAACAGCTTCGTATGCTCGTCCAAGACTATTCTAGGATGGCCCAACACAGTTCTAAGGTCGCCAAAACACTTTCAACGATCACCAAGAAGAGTTGTAAACCTCTCTTTAGCCTGAAAAAAACGCCAAATTCAATTCGTAACGTCCCAAATTTTCTTCAACAATAGCCAAAACCCTTTCTCATGTCGCCAAGATACTTTCAATAGTCGCCAAGACTTTTTCTATGGTCGTCCAAGAGAGTTCTATGGTGGTCCAAGAGAGTTCTAAACTCGGTAAAGAAAGTTCTACGGTCATCAAAGAGAGTTCGAAACTCGCCAAAGTGCTTGTAAAAGTCATCTAAATACATTCAAAATAAGCAATTAACTTAAATTCCTTAGTGTCTCTAAGTGCTTTTAGTGTCTCAGTGGTAAAAAAACTTGAAATTTTGCGCTTGGAGTTTGGTATTTGGATCTTGGTATTTGCTCCTTGGTATTTGGTATTTGGAATTTATATCTTGCTCACTGCCCATGCGCCTGATAAGGCGTCCTATTGACGATAGACCTACCAAGCGTAACTTCGTCGGCATATTCCAATTCGTCGCCGAAAGAGATGCCGCGGGCTATCGAACTGACGTTGATGGGGAAAGCGCTGAGTTTTTTGTAGAGGAAGAAGCTCGTTGTGTCGCCCTCGATGGTGGCGGGCAGCGCAAGGATGACCTCTTTGCATACGCCCGTGGCGAGGCGATTGAGCAGGGGGACGATGTTTAAATCGTTGGGACCGATGCCGTCTATGGGTGAGATGATGCCGCCCAACACATGATAGACGCCGGTGTA
>CAIOYH010000144.1 GCA_903862465.1 uncultured bacterium
CAAAACTTTGAAAAAAATGAAAAAATTATTTAGTGTATTAGTTATCGCTGGTATGGTAGCTCTAGTAGCTTGCGGACCAAGTGCAGAAGAAAAAGCAGCTAAAGAAAAAGCAAAAAATGATTCTATTGCAGCAGCACAAAAAGCACAAGCAACTCAAGATTCACTTGCAGCAGTAGCAAAAGCTCAAGAAGAAGCAGCAGCAGCAAAAGCAAAAGCAAAAGAAGATTCAATTGCAGCAGCAGCAGCTAAAAAAGCTCCTAAAGGTGGAAAAGGTACAAAACCTGCAACAGGTGGTGCTAAAACAACCAAAAATGCTCCTAAAGGAAAAGGTTGATCTTTAGAAAATTATTATTTAGAAAGGGCTGAAGTTCAGCCCTTTTTTTATTTCCCGCAAATTTCTCGACAAAAGGTCATAAACGAATATACTTCCACTGAAGCTTCATCGGGAAATACAATATGATTTTCATCATTGCAGCCACTCATTGAGACAATAAACAAACTATTGTTTTGTGAGCTCAAATCAGGCGATTTGATAATTTTTTCTTCTATCTGTTTCTTTTCAATATAATAGTTCGCAATTTTTTTTGCATCAGCATCATTTTTTGGCGTATAGATTATGTTTTCTTTAGTGCTAAGTTTTGTATCTTTTAAATCCACAATCTTATATTTTTTTGGCAATAAACGCAATTCATTATAAACAGATGAATTGTTTGTTGCAACTTCCTGAACTTTCAAAAAATCCCATTTTGGTTCATATTTAATCACAATTTTAGATACTGCTTTCTTTCCAAGAGCTTGTATTCGCTTAATTTTATCTTCTTTTTTTTCTATCGGAACATTCAAAGTATTTTCGGTTAATACTAATATTGAATCCGTTCTTTGGAAAATAAAACAATTATTCGTGTCGGTAAATTTCCAACCGTTAGGCAAATGATCTATAAGAATATTTATTATGGCATCCTTGGTATATCCTTTTGTGACAATCTCTTCTTCAGAATATTGGGCATTGATTTTTTGCGAATATAGTAATACAAATAGGGTTGCAATTACTAGTTTTACGTTTTGTGATTTCATAATTTGGTTGTTTGGTTATTTCTTGTCAAAAAGCGTACCATAAAAATATTTTTCACCATAATCTTTTATTTCTTATTTGTTTTAGTAAATTTGCACCTTCATTAAATCTGCATAAAATGGAAATAAATAAAATTGTAAGTATTGGAAACAAAGGAAAAGGCGTTCGGTCGGATTGTTTTGTTTCGCTCGAAATCATTGAAACCGGAGGCATTCATATAGAGCTTGTCAGCAAAGTGAAAGTCTTATATGGCAGAAGTATTGTGAAACTCTTAGAAGAAATCTTAAGCTTTTTTGAGATCAAACATGCAAAAGTGGGGTTTGAGGATTCAGGTGCTCTGCCATTTTTAATTGCTGCACGCATGGAAGCTGCCATTAAACTCTTGGTAAAAACGGATAAAAATTTCTTGCTACCGATGTTGCCTCAAAATAATTATCAAACGACCAAAGAGCGGAATCGTTATTCGCGTTTGTATTTACCCGGGAATACAAGTAGTTTGATGATTAATGCAGGAATTCACAAACCTGACGGCATTATATTGGATTTGGAAGATGCTGTTGCACCTGATAAAAAATATGAAGCAAGTTTCGTGGTGCGAAATGCACTTCGTAATTTAGACTTTTATGGTTGCGAGCGCATGGTGCGGATTAATCAGGTGCCGCGAGGATTAGACGATTTGGATTTTATTGTTCCGCATAATGTAAATCTGATTCTTATTCCGAAATGCGAAAAGGCGGAAGAAATTCATTTAGTGAATAAAAAGATAGAAGAAATCAGTGCTCGTTATACCTTATATAATAGTATATGGTTAATGCCTATCATTGAAAGTGCTCTTGGAGTGATGCATGCTATGGAGATAGCTACTGCTGCTAACAATGTTGTGGCAATGGCAATTGGTTTGGAAGATTATACGGCAGACTTAGGAGCAAAGAGAACTGCCGAAGCTACGGAATCGTTTTTTGCAAGAAGCACTATTGTTAATGCTTGTCGTGCGGCAGGTATCCAAGCCATTGATTCTGTGTTCTCGGATGTGGCTGATATGGAAGGTTTGAAACAAAACGTTTTGAAATCGAAAGCCCTTGGTTTTGATGGGATGGGATGCATACATCCGCGACAAATTAAAGTGGTGCATGAGAGTTTTACACCTGATGCTGTAGAAATTACTAAAGCGAAGAAAATCGTGAAAGCTTTTATGGAGGCACAAGAAAAAGGTTTGGGCGTGGTTTCTTTAGGGACAAAAATGATAGATGCTCCTGTGGTGAAACGCGCAGAAAAAACTATCGAAGTGGCTGTTTCTTTAGGTATAATATCAAAAAATTGGAGAGATGAAGACAATGAAAAAATATGACAAACTAGTTAAAAATGCATTGGGACGTATCGTTCCCACCGAAATCAACGGGAAAGAAGCAGTTGAATATCTTGGTATAGGAAAATACAAGCCTACGGGTAGAAAGTATGCGCCACCCATAGTGAGTTGCGCCGATTATCCTGCCGATGGAAATAAAACTTTGCCGACATTGAAAGAGGCGTTGATTCGGGCAGGGCTGAAAGATGGCATGACAATTTCTACGCATCATCATTTTCGCAATGGCGATTTGATTGCTGAACAAATTTTTGATATTGCACACGAATTGGGAGTGAAAGATTTGATGTGGTTTCCTTCCGCATCTTTTGAATGTCATTCGCCTTTGGTGAAATATTTGGAAGACGGCACTATTCATCATATTGAAGGGAGTATGAACGGATCTTTGGGCAGGTTTACTTCTGACGGGAAAATGACAGGCTTGGGTGTGCTTCGCTCTCATGGTGGCAGATATCAGGCGGTGCAAGATGGTGATGTGCATATTGACATCGCTGTTATAGCGGCTCCCACGGCAGATGCTTTTGGCAATGCCACTGGGGATAGAGGTCCTGCAGCTTGCGGTCTGTTGGGTTTTGCGCTTGCGGATTCACAATATGCCGATAAGGTTGTTGTAGTGACGGATAATATCGTTCCCTTCCCATGTATTCCTTGGCAAATTCATGGAAATAATGTGGATTATGTGGTGGTGATGGATAAAATCGGGATACCCGAGAAGATAGTTTCAGGAACTACTGAAATCACGAAAAGTCCCGACCGTTTGTTGTTAGCCGAAATGTCGGCACAGTTTTGCGATGAAGCCGGTATTATCCACGATGGTTTTTCTTTTCAAGCAGGGGCAGGCGGAACAGCGCTTTCAATTGGTGTTTATTTTGCTGACATTTTACGCGAACGCGGCATGAAAGCTCGCTTTGCACGTGGAGGCAGCAATAAATATTTGGTCAATATGCTCGAAGAAGGCTTGACGGAATATATTTTAGATGGACAGACTTTTGATTTGGAAGGTGTGCGTTCTATGCGCGAGAACCCCAATCATATCAACACTAGCCCTTTCACTAGCTATAATTATCACGGCAAAGGCAATTTTGCTTCGATGGTGGATGTGGCAATCTTGGGAGCTACGGAAGTGGATGTGAATTTCAATGCGAATGTGGTAACGCATTCTGATGGTGTGCTGTTGCATGGCATCGGTGGTTGGCAGAATTGTTTGTTTTCGAAATGCACCATACTGCCGATTCCGTTGTTTCGCGACAGAATCCCTGTGGTGATTGATGAGGTGACCACTATTTGCGGACCCGGTGAGTTGATTGATGTGATAGTGACTGAACGCGGCATCGCCATCAATCCTCTGCGGACTGACTTGATAGAGAAGATGAAGAACTCGACCTTACCGATAAAGACGATACAAGAACTGAAAGCAGAAGCAGAAGCCATCTGCGGTGTGCCTGAAAAGATAGCATTTGAGGACGAGATTGTTGCTGTTGTGAAATGGGTTGACGGTACGGTGATTGATTCGGTTAGGAAGATTAAAAAGTAGTAGCGAATTATCGAAATTGGTCGAACGCATAAGATAGTAAACTACATGGTGGTGTAGTTTACTTACAGTGGGTTAGAAGTTGTAAACGTCGAAAATCAGGCTACAATTGTAACAGAGCATTGAAATATCTTTTTTACACTTAAGGTTTTTTCTATTAATTTTTATTTTCTATGTTTATTAAAATCACCATGAATTTACGAACCATCATTAAATCGCTAAATCAGTAAAAGAAAGTAGAATTAGAAGGACTGCTTATTCAGGATATCTTTGCCCCTACATTGAGCAAATACGTACATCAATGAATAATGATTAAAAAATTCTTTGTCCATATTGTAATAGTAATGATATTTATGGTTACACCGTTTTAAAAGGAAGAAAGCGCTACAAGTGTAAGGTTTGCAGTAAAACATTTAAGGATTTTACGGGTACAGCAATATGAGGAATTAAGAAAATAGAACAATTCAACAATCCAACAATAAAACAATATAATTATAAAAAAAAGCTCATCCAAAATATCATTTAATAGTATTGATTATCGCCATTATTAGGTCAAAATATTGCTATATGGTATCTAGCAAGTGCCAAGGTATGCAGCCGACTGTCGGTTACTATATCTGCCAAATGTCAACATAGGCAA
>CAIOYH010000145.1 GCA_903862465.1 uncultured bacterium
CAAATCAACAAAATTGATGCCGGCACTTGAACAAATCAGTAAGGTAAGCGTATCGGGAGTTGCAGCAGAATAATAGGTGATGGGCAAATCAATAAAGGTATAGTTATACACCGTGTTATGATATATTTGGCGCAACAAGCCTATCGTATCTCTTTTTTGAGCAGCTACATTATATTTAGATAACAATACAGAAACCATAGCCGAATCACCACCTACAGGGACATATTTGTACCATCCTTGCAAACTATCAGGTCTAGCGGTAAATCGTTTCCCTAAGTGTATAGTAGCATTGGGAATATCAAGCGAATCAGTGCCTATCAAACCGGGTATAATAAGAGGAGACCCTTGCGGACTAAAGGTGCCTGTAATCAACAAAGCAGCATACCTTCCTGAGTGAGAATCGCGCGAGCTGTCAGTCGTTAATGGTGCGACACCAAAAGTACTACTAGGCAAGGTGGTTAAATAATTTAGTGTTCTTAAATAACCCCCGGCAGGTTCCATGCAAATCAAACCATATCCGTCATCAACAGAAACCCACTGGTCGAAACATCCACCAATGATATTGGATTGACAAAGTAACTCTTCGGGAGTTTTTACCACAGGGGGGTCGTCAGGATATTTTCTGCAAGAAGCAAAGAAGGTCAAGCTAATGCTTGAAACCAAAAGGAAAGAAAAATAAATTATTTTTTTCATAGTAATTAAACTTTATAAACAATTTGAATAGAAGTAACACGTGGCGGTAGATTCTGCCTCCGTCGCTTCAATTCATTTTAGGCTCGGGCTATAATCACAAATAAATCATACAAATCAGCGTCATCCACGTCAAGAAACACGAATTCCACTTTATGTCGTTACGGCATCACAAACGAAATCTCGTCTATCCACATACGGCTTCCCACTTGTCCTTTGCAGGCTAACAAATCAACAAAATTGATGCCGGCACTTGAACAAATCAGTAAGGTAAGCGTATCGGGAGTTGCAGCAGAATAATAGGTGATGGGCAAATCAATAAAGGTGTAATTATACACCGTGTTGTGATATATTTGGCGCAACAAGCCAATCGTATCTCTTTTTTGAGCAGCCACATTATATTTTGATAACAACACCGAAACCATCGCAGAATCACCACCCACGGGAACATATTTGTACCATCCTTGCAAACTATCCGGACGAGCTGTAAATCGTTTTCCGAGATGAATAGTAGCATTGGGAATATCAAGCGAATCTGTTCCTACCAATCCCGGAATAATGAGAGGATCTCCTTGGGGGCTAAATGTTCCTGTAATCAGCAAAGCAGCATAGGTTCCTGAATGAGAATCGCGCGAACTGTCCGTGGTTAATGGTCCGGGTCCACCGACGGAACTAGGCAAGGTAGTCAAGTAATTTAGTGTTCTTAAATAATTGCCTGCGGGTTCCATACATATCAAACCATAGCCATCATCAATAGATTGCCATTGGTCGAAACAACCACCAGTGATATTGGATTGGCAAAGTAATTCATCGGGAGTTTTCACCACAGGGGTGTCGTCAATATATTTCCGACAGGATGCCATGAAAATAAATGTTGCACACGAAACCAATACAACTATAATTGAAAAATAATACGTTTTTTTCATCGTAACTAAACTTTATAAACTATTTGAATGGAAGTAACGCGAGGCGGTTGAACAAAAATCGGGCGCAAGGAGTATTCGGTATTTAATAAATTGTTGATCAACACGGCGAATTTGAAATGTTTTTTCAATTCATAGCTCAGACGCGTGTCAAGCACATAATCTCCATTGTGATGATCTTTTCGATATTCTTTTATGCCGGTCGCAAAAAAGCCCGGGCGGTCGTTCTCCAAAAAGAACTTATCAATATTATACATGAAACCATAATACTTGCCGCTAAACCCAAGGGAAACGCTCTTGTATTTGAAATCCACATCAATTTTTCCGAGTTGCTCGAAGCGATATTTCAAGATGTTTTTTCGTGTGTCCGAAGACGTACTTGCGTAGGTGAAATCTTTATTCAGAACGGTGTCGGTATAATACACATTATTGGGATCTAAACATGTGGGTCTAGAGAATGTATAGCCTGCCATAATGGTCATCGAGAAGTTTTTGGTAAACTTGCCTTCGCCCATCAAAGCACAATCTATGCCCCAAACGCGAGCATCGGAAGTGTTCAAGAATTTATAGCCCAAGTTCTTTTTGAAATCATACCCTGAACTATCGGGCAACAGATTTCTGCCCCACAAAGCAGCGGTGAATTCAATAAAGTTTTTGTATTGCTGTAAAAATCCGCATACATCAACAAATCCAACAAAGTTCTTGATTTTAAACAATTGCTTAATGCCCAACTCGGCGTTCCAACTCGTTTCTGATTTCAAATCAGGGTTAGGATAAATACCAAAATTACCGGAATACGTAGAAATATAGCGTTCGCCTATAGAAGGAAATCTAAATCCTTGACCAAAAGAAGTGCGCACATACGTCCCTTTTGCAGCACGCATATTCAAACCGGCTCTGAAAATAGGTTTGCTGTCTGTATAATCTGCCAAGTGGTAATATTCCCATCGTGCTCCTGCCGAAACCGTCAGCCAATTAAAGAATTTCTTCTCCGATTGCACATACACCGCAAAATTGTCTGATGATTTGGAACCATTATGTCCCGAGACTCCAGAAAATACTTTTCCATACGAATAGGAATAATTATTGACAATGCCTGCATTAATAACCAAATTCCCAAGTTTCTTGAATACTTTCGAAAATTGATATTCATCGTAAACCGAATAGGACATGGTTTGTTGATCGTTGCTAGCACCATTGTTGGCATAATAAAATCTGTTTTTCAACGAATGGGAAGCACCTTTTGGTCCAAAATATTTCACATAAGGATCAACATACATTTGAAACTCATTGAAGTTTGTGATAGCTCCGGGATAAGCTCTATAGATATTGGAATCGGCATCTTTCCAAAAGTAGGCTTGAGTGTTTTTAGAATACATAAAATTGCCATTCAAACCATACGTCAATCCTTCAACTTTTATAGAACGTACACGTGTGCCAAAATTTACACGGAAATTCTTATCGAAGGCACCCTTTCCGGAACTATCAGGTGGCGCACCGATATATCCAGGGTCGGACAGAAAGTTACCTCCCAACACAAAATCGAAGTTATTGACCCGTTGCGAATGGATAAAACTCGCTCCTAGGATTATCGGATTAAATCCATCCCATGATTTGGTGTAACGTTTCGGTGGTGTGCTGTAGATGCCACTCGTCATCGTGACTTTCGTCATGGTTTTTTCCTTAGGATAGGCTGTACGAATATTGATAGCGCCATTTAAGGCAGCCGAACCATACATAACGGATGATGCCCCTTTCACGACTTCAATTTGTTCCACATCTTCCACAGGCAAGAAACTCCACACAGGACGACCTGCATCAGGACTCATAATAGGAATTTCATCTATCAATATCATCACGCGACTTCCCAAACCGGAACTAAAACCACTGCCACCTCTAATTTGTGGTTCATTATCAACAATAGCAACACCGGGAACAGATTCAATAGCTTTATCCAATGTCAACACATTCTTTGTTTCTATCATCGAAGGGCGAATGATATCAACGGAATTGGTGGCATCTTCTAGTTTCTGTTCGTATTTGGAACCGGAAACCACTGTCATGTTTAATTCAGTCACTAGGAGTTTCATCTTCACGTCAAGCGTTACGGGCTTGCCGGCTTTAACCGTTAATGTTTTAGATAATTTCTCATATCCGATTGAGGAATACAATATAGTATAGTCGCCCGGTTCTAATGATAATTCATACATCCCATAAAGGTCGCAGGTGGTTCCTTTGTGTTGGTCTTTGATGCCAATATTTACAAAAGGAACGGCATCGCCAGATTCAAATTCAGTTACTTTGCCTTTTATTTGAACATTTTGAGAAAGAAGAATAGTTGGAGAGCATAATCCCGCTAGGATAAAAAGCATTGTTAAGCAAAGCGTCTTATAACGATAGGTCATTTTAGGTGTTTTAAATTCAACAATAATCTGCAAAGCTAACAAAAAAATTAATTGATGGATATTTTTTGGCTAAACATATCACCACTTTCGTTAGTTATCATAACAATGTACATGCCTTTATTCATCGAATTCAATGTCACATGTTCGCTCACCAAAGCGGAAATAACTTGGGTCTTAAAAACCAATTGTCCACTGATGTTATAAATGCAGATTTCAGATCTTTCAGGTTTTTGTAAAGTTGCTTGAATAATTAAATCGTTGGCATCGGTATAAACATTATACTTCACAGGTTTATTCACTGTTGGAATGCCTCCGGCATTATAAATTAAAGATAAATCGTCCACATAAAGACTATCTCCGGCGGCGCCACTTCCTGGTGTTTTGTTCGTAGTAAATGTTATCAACACAAAAGCAGGAGTTACTGCAGGTCCGGGATAAGCGAAAGGTATGCTCAAACGTGACCATTGGCCATTGGTCGAAGAAAAATTTTCTACAGCAACTCCTACAAGATGTGCGTTAGATGCAACATCTGGCGGGTCTTTCATATTATAGGAATCATGGATTAAAGCATTTACACGAGCTGAATCGGCACCCCCACCTGCTGGTTTAAACTTCACCCATACCACTAACGAATCGGGATGTCCTGTCAATGCTTCACTAAAAGCAGGATCAGTAGTTAAAGAAAGATTGAAATTGCTAGGGTCGGAAGGGGTAGCACTATTAGCATTCACTTGACCTGTAGTAAAATTGCCATTGGCAATGATACCCAAAGTAGAGCGTGCCCAAGTAACACAACTATATATTCCTGAAGAGCCGGGTCTGACAACCGAGGAGCGTTTCACTTGTTGCGATGTGAACGAAATCAAAGTTCCTGTGCCTGTTTTGAATGAATTCCAGTCGGTGGGTTCTTCGGTGGCTGCACCTAAGTTGTCCCATGTTTCGAATCCTGAATTGTTGATTTGTTGCGCCTTAATAACCCCTGTGGCAGCAACAAACATAAAAATAATAGCTAACGTAAATAGTTTTTTCATTGAATTAGTTTTAAGTAAATAATAATTTTTGTTTCGCAATTCATATCTGCAATTAAGCTTTGTGGGTTAATAGATTTTCACAAAGGTACACAAAAGCTTGGATATTGTCGAATATTTTTGTTTCAATAATTATGCCATGATTTCAAAGATGACTGTTAAAGTGATTAATACTATAAAACAATTGCAGCATTTCATATTCCTGTTGCCCATCTTTAAGTCATAACTGTTTCCCGATGATTCCATAGTAAGAACGCTTGAATACTTGTGTCCGAAGGCAATCCCGAGCAAAGAATCGACTTCAGACTCCTGTCCGAAGGCAATCCCGAGCAAGCAATCAACTTCAGACTCCTGTCCAAAGGCAATCCCGAGCAAGCAATCGACTTCAGACTCCTGTCCGAAGGCAATCCCGAGCAAGCAATCGACTTCAGACTCCTATCCGAAGACAATCCCTAGCAAGCAATCGACTTCAGACTCCTGTCTGAAGGCAATCCCTAGCAAGCAATCGACTTCAGACTCCTATCCGATGACATTCTTCATCTAACGTATGCTTGGAAACTCCTTCCGAAAGCGATTCCATACTAGCTTTCGCTTGGAAACTCCTTCCGGAAGTAATTCCCAACTGATTTATTATTGGGAACATATTTCCATGTTCCCGATTCTTATGATTTACTGTTTGATAATCTTTCCGGTTTCGATTGTATCAACATCCGAAATGCGGAACATATACAATCCTGCGGGGATATTCATGGTGATACTATTGAATGTATGGTTTTTCAACATAAAATCACCTACCAATTGTCCGTTGATATTGTAAACTTGCATTGTAGGATTATTCAAGCTTGATGATTTCAAATCAACATTAAGTTGGTTATCGGAAAAATATACCGAATAGTTTTCACTTTGGTAACTATGAATACCGGTCACATCCGTAACAACTATCATGACTTCTGATGAGCTCACAGGGATGCCGCTTATTTGACTTTGACACATTACAAAATAGGTTCCTGCTGTGGTAAACAAAGGATTGTAAGTTGTAGCCGTTTCCATAGGTGAAAAAGAATTATAAGGACCACCCGAAGCTGTAGCATACAACCATTCGCGTGAAGTGCCTACAGGATATTCTGTGACCAAAACATTCGTTCCGGCTACATTCATATCAATATTCTGCGTTGTGGCAGGGGCAATTTGATTGTCCACAACATCTATCTGGACTTGATTTGAAGTGGTGGTGATGCTATTGGGGAAGTTTGAGGTACAGTTAATATACCAAGTTCCATACGTTACAAACGTAGGTGTCAAGGTAGTGCCTGTTTCAACAGGAGCAAATGAAACGTAAGGACCGGCAATAGCCGTAGCATATTTCCATTCGCGTGAAGTGGCAACACCTACTTCTGAGTTTGTCAAAACGGTTCCGTTTGTGCCGGCTTCTATGGTTTGCGTTGCTGCAGAGGCAACAGCGTTTGATGCCAAATAAATTTGAAGATTGGTACCATTGTTGGCAGCCGTCAATGGATAGGTTGATGAAACAACTCTTACGCGATAGCCACTACCAGTTGGTGTCCCTACAGGGATGGTTCCTGTGATAGTTCCCGAAGTGGTTGTGTTTAAAAAACCGATAGTTGCAGGAGACGCAAACGAACCTGTAGCATCCGATAATTGTGCTGTGACCACATTGCCGGCTAACATATTTCCCGTTAAGGTGAAAGGAATGCTGATGGTGGCTCCTTGTGTGGAAGAAACATAATAGGTTGTGGTGCTGATGGTGCCTGTAGTCAATACGGGATTATAGAATAACTCCATATCATCAACATAAAGACTATCTCCTGCTGTTCCTGAACCAGGGGTTTTGTTTGTTGTAAAAGTTATTAAAATATACTGTTGAAGAGTCGCCGGTCCCGGATAAGTAAATGGAACGCTTTTGCGTATCCATGCACCATTGGTTTTTGCAAAGTTTTTAATGGCTTTGCCTACAACTTGTGCTGCAGAGCCAGCATCTGCAGGATCACGCATATTATAATTTGCATGAATAATGGCACTGACACGTGCAGAATCAGCACCTGTGCCTGCTGGTTTAAATTTGATCCATACGATTAATGAGTCTGGACGTACGGTTAAGGGCGCATTAAATAAAGTATTCGTTGTTACTGTTGCATTATAGTTACTAGGATCGGTAGGTGTCGCGCTATTTGCATTTACTTGTCCGGTGGTAAAATTACCATTGGCAATTGTTCCTAATGTAGATTTTGCCCAAGTAACAGCGCTATACGTACCTGAGGAGCCGGGTCTTTTTACTGCTGAGCGTTTTAATTGTTGCGAAGTAAAAGCAATCAAGCCACCCGTACCTGTTTTAAAAGAATTCCAATTGTTGGGTTCCTCGGTAACAGCGCCTAAGTTTTCCCAAGCTTCGAAGTTTGAATTAAGCACTTGTTGCGCTTTCGCCGATCCTGCAGCAAAAAACAACAAACAAATCATTGAAATAGTAAGTTTTTTCATTTGTGTGTGTCTTTAAATTTAAGTTTATGGTTGGCGGCAAAATTAGTAAATAATTAAAATGCACACCCTATATTAAAGCCCTTGTTAATTTTTCTTATTTCTACTTGTTTTATATATTGCTATATTTTAGTTTATTACAAAAGTAAATCTCTTTTGGTTTTAACAAACTTTAAGATTTCGAAAAAAACTTGCTTCTATGTCAAATAAATGAAATAAATTTGTTCTCTAATTTTATCAAAATTACTCTTATGCTAATAAAAACCTACGGTAGCGCCATATATGGGATTGATGCAATCACCATCACCATAGAAGTTAATATTGATGTCGGCTTGAACTTTTTTATGGTTGGATTGCCTGACAGCGCTGTGAAAGAAAGCCAACAACGCATCGTTGCATCCTTCAAAAACAATGGCTTTTCGTATCCCGGAAGGCGCATCGTGGTGAATATGGCTCCTGCTGATATCAAAAAAGAAGGCTCGGCTTATGATTTGCCTATTGCATTGGGCATCTTGGCTGCTTCCGATCAATTGAAGGCAGATGTGCTTGGGAAATATATCATCATGGGCGAACTTTCTTTGGATGGCTCTTTGCAGCCCATCAAGGGGGCTTTGCCTATAGCGATAGAAGCCCGCAATCAAGGTTTCAAAGGTTTTATATTGCCCGAACAAAATGCACGGGAAGCCGCCATAGTAAATAATTTGGAGGTGATTGGGGTGAATTCGCTCAAGCAAGTGGTTGATTTTTTGAATGGCAATCTCGTCATTGAGCCGGTGGAGGTGAACACGCGGGAGGAGTTTTTTGCTAGCCTGAACGAATATGAGTTCGACTTCTCGGATGTGAAAGGACAAGAAAACATCAAACGTGCTTTGGAAATTGCCGCTTCGGGAGGGCATAATGTTATCTTTATTGGTCCTCCGGGTGCCGGAAAAACTATGTTGGCAAAACGTTTGCCTTCCATTTTGCCGCCACTGAATTTGCATGAAGCATTGGAAACTACCAAAATTCATTCGGTGTCGGGCAAGTTGGCAAAGAATTCATCCTTGATCACCGTGCGTCCGTTTCGGGCACCGCATCATACTATCAGCGATGTGGCTTTGGTTGGTGGGGGTAGTTTTCCGCAGCCAGGGGAGATATCGTTGGCACACAATGGCGTGTTGTTTTTAGACGAATTGCCCGAATTCAAACGTACCGTTTTGGAGGTGTTGCGCCAACCCGTGGAAGATAGGGTGGTGACGATTTCGAGGGCGAAGTTCACCGTGGAATATCCTGCTAGTTTTATGCTGATTGCAGCGATGAATCCTTGCCCGTGTGGCTATTATAATCATCCTGACAAACAATGTGTGTGTGGTCCGGGTGTGGTGCAAAAGTATTTGAACAAAGTTTCGGGTCCATTGTTGGACAGAATTGATATCCATGTGGAAGTGACGCCCGTTCCCTTTCGGGAGTTGAGCCGTGTGCAATCTTCGGAGAAAAGTGAATTGGTTCGCGAACGTGTTATTGCGGCACGTAAAGTTCAGGAAGATCGCTTTCAGGAAGTTCCGGGCGTGTATTGCAATGCCCAAATGAATACAAAACTGTTGCAGACCTATTGCAAGATAAGTGAATCGGGCTCCACCTTGTTGAAAACTGCTATGGAAAAACTCAGCTTATCTGCTCGGGCTTACGACCGCATTTTGAAAGTTTCCCGCACTATTGCCGATATTGATAGTTCTACAGACATCCAAAATCATCATCTCGCGGAAGCGATACAATACAGAAGCTTGGATAGAGAAAATTGGGCAGAAGGAGGTTGGACGGGGAAAAGAGGATGAGATGGAAAAGTGAAAGTAGATTACGTCATAAGATGATGGCATTTACTATTCAACTAATTCCAAATTTTCGATTCTAACAAACTCTTTCTTGTTTAATGTAGCTAGTTTCATGCTTTTTGAAACTGCAGTTGCTCCAATCAAAATATCTTTTATACCAATAATTTTATTCCTTTTAGTTAGGTTGCGAATTATTTCGGCTGCAATTTCAACATCATCTTCATTTAATGGAATAATCTCAAGATTTTCAAAAATATTATTCCAAAAGATTTTTTGATTTTCAACAATTCCTGTTAGTATTTCAAGTTTTGTAATAACGGAAATTGCAAATGAATATTTATAAGATAAGGTTACAAATAATGTTTTCGTTTTATCTTTCTTTCTATAATAATCAATCAACACGGAGGTGTCTAAACAAATACGTTCTTTGTCCATATTTCAAAATACTTTTGAATGTTTTTAAAATTTTCTTTCTCTTCATCACTCATTACAGGTCCTGCTAATAACAATTCCGTCAAGCCATTATTTTTTTTATTATGTGTTCTTTTCTTAACATCCTTGTCAAGTTCCTTCTTGATTTTTAATTTATTCTCAACCGTCATTTGCCGAATTAAGCCAATTAATTGATTTACTTCTATGTCAATTTTTAGTTCCATGTTGTTTGATTTTTTGCAAATATACTAAACTTTTTCGTTAGAAAATCATAGGTATTAAAATTTACGAGACATTCATAAACTTCTTCGGATTTGTAACCGCTATCTGCTGAAACAATTCTTCGCCGATGAAGGCACGGAAATCAATATCGCATTGTTTTTCGGTTCCGTCCACTTCGAGCATATAGAAATCGCTGCCAAACATGAAATGGTCGCGCAACAAGGGGTCGGTTGACAATTGAACCTTGATGGAGGACCACCAATTTTGATTGTAGAGCGAATAAGCACAATCCACATAGAGGTTGGGATAGGTTTTCATCATCTCCTTGATGGTTTGGTCCCAATTCATGCCTCCCACATCGTTGGGGGCGTCGTTGCCTTTGCCATAATGTGCCAGGCAGATCTTTAGGTTGGGAAAGTCGTCCATCACTTGTTGGTAGTTCAAAGGATGCGTGAAGTAGGCGCACAAGGCTTTGTTGTCCTTTTTGCCCAAGACAAGGGGGATGGTGCTGCCTTGCAAGAGTTGCAGCAAGTCATTTTTCTTGCCTTTATAAAACACGGGGTTGCCATCGGAACAATGCGCCACTACAGGCAAGTTGTGCGTTTGACAGTATTCATAAATAGGATAATAGCGTTTATCAAAGGGGAAAGTCCCTAAGGTGGGATAGAGTTTCAGTCCTTTGAAGTTCCACTGTTCGATGGCGGTTTTGAACAAATCGAAACAATTGTCTCGGCGGCAGTCAATATGGATGAAGGGCAAGACATTGTCGGGATAGATCTTTTGTAGATTGCTTAGCTCGATGAGTTGGTCTTCGTATTTACGGGGCACGGCGCCCGCTCCCATATACGCCATATCCATCGTTAGGACAATAAACTTGGTGTCTTTGGGATATTCGTTATAGCATTTCTCGAAAATAGCCTGCTGACTGCCCAATTTGCCAAGAGCAGCAAACAAACGATAGCGTTCGAACATGCCGTTCTTGGAAAAGGAGTTCAGCCAAGACATGAGGTTGGCGACGATAAAGAATCCTACCTTGGTGGATAATAGTTTTACTAATCCGATAGGAAGATAGTTTTCGGGGACGTCTTTGTCGCCGCGAAAGGTGTGGATGTGGGTGTTGTAGAATGCTGCCATAGGTCGTTTGTTTTTTAATGGTTTCTAATAGATTATGTTTCTCATGAGTCTTTTGTATGCCGCTCAAGGGGAAATCGCTTGACAAAGATACAAATTATTTCTTCACAAAGAGAAAATTTTATTCTGCTTCAACACGGAGAGCAGAAAGAAGACCCAAATTCCAAGCTCCAAATCCCAAGATCCAAGGGGTGCCTCTACGAATTACGAATTTTCAAATTACGAATGTCGCAACATCGCTCTTCGTAACAAAAAGAGAAAACCACTGAGGCACTTAGACCACTAAGTTACACTAAGTGACCTTAACAATAAAACCATTCAACCATAGCGCAATAAACCCTATTCACCGTGAGGCGGTTCGATGTTGGTGGCGTCGAGGGCGGCGTTGAGTTCGTTTTCGTTGTTGGGGTTAATGGTGATGGAGGTTTGGAAGATGTCGAAACCGTGGGCGGTTACACGCATCCAGGAGCATTGTTTGGGGATATTGTCTTTGACCCAATTGCCAAATTCGTTGGCAACGATGGGCGTTTCTATGCCTTCTAAAAAAAATAAGGCATAGGGTATTCCTTGTCCGTTGGCTTTGTTGTATGCCATGCCATGAGCGCTACCGTATAATCCTGCTTCCTTCAGTTTTTTGAGTTTGAACACTAATTTAGTCACGTTTCCGTCTTCTACCGCTATTTCGGATTTGGAAACCGAAACATAGGTTTTATGGTCGGCTTTTAAAGTCCAATTGCCAGGCTCTAAACCCCTAAAGCGGGCAGTGCCTTTTCTAGTGCTGCTTTTAGTGATAGTTCGCGTGCCATTGGTCAGGGTTACTTTGATTCTTTGCCGTGGAATCCCCGTCACGTCATCTAAGAAGATGGCTATCAGCGATACATGACGTGCCCCACTCGTTTCGCCCACTTTGATAAATTGATTAAAGGTTACCAACAAATCGGGCAAATAGGAACCAATCAACATGCCCTTATACACAATAATTGCATCCAATTCATTCAGTAAGCCGGGGATTAGGTCAGTGCCTTTTGATTTTTTTACCCCCACCAATGTAGTAGGCTTTTCCTTGATGGTTTGAAATGCCAATATAGCATCACTCATTTCATCAATATTATCAAGGGAGATATTGGTCAAATCGCCCAAATTATCTTGCACTATTTTTTTCATCTTTAAAGCTCTTTCACCTGCTTCCAAATCATCAGCAAATAAGAAATATGAAATGGGTTTCTTTAAGGATTCTTCTAATTCAAATTTCGTTAGCATGTTAGCTTTTACTGCACCTCTCATGATGAATTTATGCACCACTTCGCTCATATTGATTTTAGCGCTTGTTTTGGTGGGCGTGGAAGCAGTGACATCCGTAGTTTGTTCATCTAAGGCAGCAACTACTTTCAACATAACTGTTTGATATTTGCTTTGATAAAAAGCATAGTCAAGTACGCCAGCCAATGGCGTTGCATATAAGGTGTCGAAGTCTAAGCCTCTGATGAAGGCTGCCCAACGCAATTTTTGTTTTGCGGTCATACTAATACGTTTTAAATTATTACTAAGTATATTGTTATGTTTTATTATCTGTGATGCAATGTCTTAATGTTGATTGTCATAGACCAAAAGTTGACTGCCAGCGACACAAAGTATACGGTAAGTGACTCAAAGTTTATGGCAAGCGACTCAAAGTTTACAGCAAGCGACTCAAAGTTTACAGCAAGCGACTCAAGGTTTACGGCAAGCGACTCAAAGTTTACGGCAAGCGACTCAATGTTTACAGCAAGCGACTCAAAGTTTACGGCAAGCGACTCAAAGTTTACGGCAAGCGACTCAAAGTTTACGGCAAGCGACTCAAAGTTTACGGTAAGCGAC
>CAIOYH010000146.1 GCA_903862465.1 uncultured bacterium
ATCCACTTTTTCGCGTATCCCTTTTTGACTGAAAAACGCATCCGCCAAAAACACAAATTCCAAAGGAGCCACAGGACATTTGAAAGGCAAATCGGCAATAGCCATCACCAATTTTCCACCCTCCCAATATTTAAAGAATTGCTGCAATTCCAAAGCACCTTCCACAGTATAGAAATCAAAAATACTCTTATACCATAATGTATCCTTCAATCCCGGAGTCTCTTCGGGACAAGTTTGTGTTCCTGTGGCAATAATCAAAAAATCATACTGCAACACTTTGCCGCCCACCAAATGAACTTTATTTGTTTCAGCTTCAATCATATTAATCTCGGCAAAAATCACATTCACTCCCGCAGGAAGAAAACTTGTCTTGGGTTTTATCACATCCGATTTTGTATAAATACCAAAAGGAATGAACAAAAAACCCGGTTGATAGTAATGTGTCTTGTCTTGATCCACAATGGTGATTTGCCAATCCTCATTACTCAAAGTTTTGCGAAGCTTGTTAGCCATCATTGTTCCGGCTGTACCTGCCCCTAATATTAAAAGTTTTTTCATAGCTATATTATTTATTAGCATGATTAAAAAAGATTTACAGAAAATAAATCTGTCCAATCATGTATTATTATTTTTAGCAAAAGTAAACATTGCAAACATACCCCGATCAAAAATATATGTGAATAATCGCACAGATAAATGTGATATACATCACACCTATGATTATTTTGTTTATTTTTACACCCTAAAATTTTTAATTATGCATCAATGTATTCTTTGTACCGACAAATGCTCTGCCGTGAACAGCCTCCAACCCGGTCATTTTGAACCAATTGAAAACAATATCGTTCGAGTCAATTTCGAAAAGGGAGAAAATATTTTCAAAGAAGGCACCTTATCTCTCAATGTCGCTTTTTTAAAAAGCGGCATTGTCAAACTTCACATGCACGGACCTGTCAGAGAAAAGATTCTTAGAATCGTGAAAGCCCCCTCCTATTTAGGCATACCAACAACTTTCGGCGATAAAATCAATCAGTTTTCCGCCACAGCCATTGTTGAGACATCTATTTGTTTTATTGACGTCAATCTGTTTCGAAGTTTTATATATAATAATGGTAAGTTCGCTTATGATATCATTGTTGAACTTTGCGAAAACGAAATCATGGATTACCAACGCTACACCAATCAATCGCAAAAGCAAATTATTGGGATGGTTGCCGAAACACTGCTATGTATGTCAGATAAAATCTTCGATAGTCCCCGTTTCAAATTCCCTTTAACCCAAAGCGAGTTAGCCGATCTTGTAGGCACATCAAGAGAAAGCATCAGTAGAATCTTATCTGATTTCTCTGCCAACAAAATCATTGCATTTAATGGAAAAGAACTCAATATACTGAAAAGAGATGTACTAGAACATATCAGCGAAAAGGGATAATCCAACAAAGTTTCTTGCAATTTCAAACGAATTACACCTTTAGATTAATTTTATTTTATTCTTTTTTCTGTCATTTATTTTGTGTGTGAATAATTTTTCTATTTTTGCCAAAAAATATTTTCAAACAACATATAAAATCAAAATAGTATGCAAGAAGAAACCACTATCCGCATCGCGGACACGAGTTCGAATCCTGCTCCATTAGGCTTGGCAGCTTTCGGAATGACCACCATTTTATTAAACATCCATAACGCAGGCTTTTTTGCCATGGATACCATGATTTTTGCCATGGGAATCTTCTATGGCGGCATTGCACAAATTATCGCAGGCATCATGGAATCAAAGAAAAAAAACACCTTTGGATTCACCGCCTTCATCTCTTACGGATTCTTTTGGATTGCGTTGGTAGGTTTGATGGTGATGCCCAAACTTGGATGGGGTGATGCGCCGTCTAAAACATCTATGGCTGCCTTTCTGAGTGTATGGTGTTTGTTTTCGATGTTTATGCTCATCGCGACTTTTAAATTAAACAGAGCATTACAAGCCATTTTCGCATTGTTAGTCGTTTTGTTTATCTTGTTGATCACTGCAAATGTCACCGGTAATGAAACTATCCATAAGTTGGCAGGTTTCGAAGGAATTATTTGTGGATTAACGGCATTATATACGTCCATGGCGCAAGTGATAAATGAATTATACGGCAGAACCGTGATGCCGATTGGGGCGAAGAAATAAGGCTCCTTTTGAAGGGTTTTCTTTTATACTAAAGCTACATTACTAGTAGCTTTGTGTACTTGGCTTGCCAAGAAACTCAAACTTTTTTCTCGCGTATCCATATTTTTTTGTAATTTTGCAGTGTTAAATTTAAAAACTACAAGAAACATGAAAAAATTATCTTTTTTATTCATAGTCAGTATGATTATGATAAGTTTATCACTTAGTGCGCAAACCACAAGCACTACATCAACCGCCAACACTACACAAAGAAAGTTTGTTATCCACACCGACTTTGGGGATATGCATGGCGTTTTGTACAACGATACCCCTAAGCATCGCGACAATTTTATTAAGTTGGTGACTTCAGGATATTACAATGGCACCTTGTTTCATCGGGTGATTTTAGGCTTTATGATTCAAGGCGGCGACCCTGATTCAAAGACTGCAAAAGCAGGTCAAGCTTTAGGTATGGGCGGTCCTTCTTATACCATTCCTGCAGAAATCCTCGCTAAATACAAACATAAAAGAGGTGCTTTGGCTGCAGCTCGTACCAATAATCCACAAAAAGCTTCTTCAGGATCGCAGTTCTACATAGTTGAACCTGTAAGTGGTGCACATTCGTTAGATAATGAATATACTGTTTTTGGAGAAATCACCTCAGGTTTGGAAGTGATTACAAAAATTGCTTCTGTTCAAAAAGATCAGTCAGATAGACCTGTGAAGGATATTAAGATGACAATAAAGATGGAGAACTAGATTTTCCTTCTCTGAAGAAAGTTACACAGAGATACGCAAAGATAAAAGAGTTACACAGAGAATCTTTGCGTCTCATTCGTAATTCGTACATTCGTAATTCGTAGTATCTTTTTCTTAAGGCATCTATAAAAAACAATACCCGTAGCAAGGCTTCTAAAACCATGCTGCGGGTATTTTTTTTGTAAGAATGTTTTTCTTATTTGGCTTGCCAAAAACAACGAACGGGAGATACGATACTTCCTTCGGCTTTTAGTTTGGTCATAGCTTTGTCAACATCTTTACGGTCGAGACCTGTCAATTCTACTACTTTGCCCGCATTTACAGGTTCTTTTGATTTTTTAATGGCTTCTAAAACGATTTCTTTTGGTTCCATGATTGTATTTTGTTGGTTAATGAATGAAATGTATTTTTTACAAAATTAAATATTTTCTTGCAATGATGGAACAAAAATCAACCTTTCTTTCTTTTATTTTTTCTTAGTAATAATCGTAGTTCATTAGCTTTTTGCTCCTTTTCCTTTTGATAAAGTATTTCTTGCTTCATGAAATAGTTTTTTAGAGCTGCTTGATGTACCTCAAATCGAGTTCCTTTCATAGAAATATAAATAGCATGCACTAGTTCCTCCCAACATACTATGCCTGTATCTTGATATCTAATAAATTCCTTTCTATTGATATCTTCTAAATAATATATATCTCCACGTCTAAATGCTAATTCAATTGACTTGAGCAGTCTAGCTGAAAAATTAAATTCAGCGGCAAAATCAAGAATATGTATGCCTGACCTTCCTTTTTTAATTTGTTTACGGCTTTCAATTTTTCTTTGCTTTACTGTTTTTTTTAAAATCTCAATTAGCTTTTCCATTTCAGATGTTGATAAATTTTCAATCCTTTTAGGAACATCCATAATATTAATCTTTTTTGATTTTTATAAAATTATTTTGTGTTGGAATTTGTAACTATTTAAATCTCAACTTATGTTAGTGAATTTTAATTTGTTCTTCAATAATGACACCACAAATTTAATCATTATTCTTTAACATGAATTAATTTACTCAAAACCATTTCTTCCTTTTAAAAAACACTAACAGTAAAGCTACACTCAAAACCATCAATACTATTACGACCAAGTAACCATACTGCCAATGCGCCAAAGGAAGGTTGTTGAAGTTCATGCCATATACTCCGGCGATAAAGGTAGGAATGGCGATACACACGGTTACTATCGTCAAAATTTTAAAGATTTTATTTTGTTCCAAGTCAATTTTGTTCGACACATTATCTTTTAAATCGTCCAAGCGGTCGAAGTTGTATTGAATGTAATCCGTCACTGCCACCAAGTCATTTAGCTCGTTGCCAATGCGTTCTTGTACGGCATTTTCAAAGACATTGTCTTTTTTTATCATCATCAAGATGCGTTGAAATTCATTGATGGATTCTTTAATCATGATGTTATCAAAATTCAATTCCGTTATCAAATCCAAATCGTTTGCCGAGAATTCTTTTTTACGTAAAATTTTCTCCGCAATATTTTTGATACGCTTGGCGATAAGCTCAGTTAAATCAGCATAATAATCAGAGAAAATAGCAATCAAATTCACAAAAAGTTCCTCCACCGTATTCATTTTTATGGTATCGTAATACTTCTTTGAGGAATGTAGCTGCATGAAACTCTTCTCTAAGGAAGATTGCAGGAAGGAAATAATTTTACCCTCTATCATGATGATAGTCAAAGAAGTTTCAATCAGTTCGCTGCTTTCATGGATACAAGGCAAGGCGAATTGCATGGAAAGTTGGTTGCCAATATAATAATAATGCGAACTGATTTCTATATCATCCATGCGTGTCAGTATAGATAAATCTATAGAAAACGTATTCGCCATCCATGTTTGCTCCTGCTCTCCAAAATCAATACATTGAATTGCAGCCACATCATCAGAAATCAGGATACTATCAAAATTATCAAAGAATTGTCTTTGGGTGTTGTCTTTAAAAATTAATTCTATCATAGTTCTAAAGTCTGTTTTATTACGTGTTTCACAAGAGGTAATTTTGTGTGTTTTAGGAGATATACAATAAAAATTCATCTCATAATTTTGCGAAGCAAATTTAAGAAATATTGTCGAATAATCTTCAAATTGATTTTAATTGGTTATTTTTTTTAATTCCTAACCTATCAAAAAAACATATTAAGCCTTTTCCTATATGCCTAATGCAAATAATATTTACTGATTAATCATTAGATATCATTTTATCATTACTCAAAATATTAATAAAAACATGGCTTAAATAAATTATTGAACATCATTAAAAAAGTTAAACAGGCAGCTTAAAAACCTGTAATTAATTGTATTACAAGTCACATAAAAAGAAACTTTTCTAATTTTTTAAATTCAGATTGCTTTTTTACAATCCGTGATTACTTCTTTACAATCCGTAATTACTTTTTTACAATCCGTGATTACTTTTTTACAATTCGTAACTACTTTTTGATAATTCATGATTACTTTTTTGCAATTCGTAACTACTTTTTTATAATTCGTAATTACTTTTTTACAATCCGTGATTACTTTTTACAATCCGTGATTACTTTTTTACAATTCGTAATTACTTTTTGTAAATCCTAAATCTAATGTGAGAAATTCATAAATTTGTCTTGTACAATTCCAATTTAGCTTTTTACCATTTATGATTATGTTTTTACAATTCACGATTACTTTTTTACAACTCACAGTTATGTTTTTATAATTCATGATTGTGTTTTTACAATTGATGATTAGCTTTTTATAATTGCCGATTTGCTTTTATTGCTGATTTGCTTTTTATAATTGTAATCCGTTTTAGATAAAAACAATCGTCTTTATACTAGACACTATCCATTTTATCATAAACACTATCCATTATATGATAAACACAATCCATGTTATCATATACACAATCCACTTTATATTAAACACAATCGTCTTTATACTAAAACTGAATAGCGTTTAAATAGTACAGGTTCGATTCAAAAACAACAAAGTAAGCATAAGCTAAAAACAATTAATATCAGCTAATTAAAAAGTTCTATGCGAGATACTCCTTAAAAGTATTTATTGCAAAGCATTGTTTATTATTGCTGTTGAAACCACTTCTTTAATCCATCGCTAACAAATTCTTCCAACGTATCACGAAAGCATTGGGAGCATCTCTACGAACTTTCCCTTCAAATATTTCTGCTGCTTTATAAGAAAACCAACGTCCGAAAACTAAATGATAGTGGCGCAGTCCCGAAATGTCCTCTATTATATAAGGTATAGCTTTATATTTTTTTTGCAGCCATTTGCTCACCGCCACACAATAGTTGTAGTTGGCAAAGGCGGCTATATGCACTCCATATATGTCGCCTGAACGCAAATATCGGTAATTATCATAGTTGCCATAGAATCGCATGGTGGGCGAAACACAATAGTTGTAAATTGGTTCATGACTTCGGGGAGGACTTACATTAGGAACACTCATTTTCTGAGGGATAACGATACCACCCACGTGTTGAGCGTTGCTATCTTGAACAGGAGGCACTAAAGCATTCGGATTCACCTTCGCAACTTTTTTTATAAGTATGTAAGGCAAAGTGAATGCTTTTTTCTGACTTGCTTGATTGCGCGACATCACAGTGCCTACTTTTCCTGATACAGTTGGTACAGAATTGATGCTACGTTGTCCTGAAGTATTCGTCATCGCAGGAGTTGTGTTTATGGATTTCTCTACTTTTTGCATCGAGTGGATGCGTTGCCATTGTGATGACGATTGCGAATTTGTTTGATAGTTTTGCACAGGTGTTTGCTGCGTCTGTTGTTGCACTTGCGGCTGCGATTGATAGGTTGTTGTCGGTTGCACACGTTGATACGTCTGCTGACTAGATTGTGATTGAGACGAAGACGAAGAGCCGGATGTATAGGTTTTCTTTTGGGCAGAACTTTGACCCAAAAGAAGCATCGGGAGAAATAAACCCATAAATAAAGTAATAATTGTTTTCATAAGCCATCCATTTTTAATACATATTTTAATAGCAGCAAAAAGCAGTCCAAAACTATCTTTTTTAAAAAATATAAATATACGAATATTTCTCGTGCAAAAGCAAGTTCAATCAGTTAACGGTAGTAGAGAAAAAGTTAACGGTCAAAAAATAAAGTTTTTTGCGCCTATAAACAGAAAATATTGTAATTTTACTTTTTTACATAAAATCAATCGCGCCATGAAGACTCATTTCTCTAGAATTATTTTTTGTCTGCTATTCGTTGGAATAATAGGTGGGTCTAGGGTTCTTATGGCGCAAGAATCTTCCGATTCATTGCGAATCAGTTCTTCTTTTTTTTCAGAAGCGCAATATGATGCTTGGAATAAGCTCTATGATGTTTGGCGCATGAATTTCTTTCATGATTGTTTGTCTCAAAACAATTTACATATCGATTGTGCTCATTGCGGAGGAGTGTATATGAATATCGTTCTCACTATTAATGATCAAGGCTACGTGGCGAACTATAAAATTATTCATGAAAGTATGTGTGGCAACAATTTCAGCGAAAAGCTTAAGATATGCTTTCTTACGTATTTTCTTGGCATAGATTTCCCGAAGGAATTGCGCAATTTGAAGTTCGAAGTGCACTTGGGAAGTATATTAAAATGCTAAAGCATCAAGAATGACACGCATCGGCATATTATCAGACACACATTGTTTTTTGCATCCAAAGACATTCGATTTCTTTTCGCAATGCGATCAACTATGGCATGCAGGAGACATCGGCAATCTTGAGACAGCTAAGAAACTTGAAGATTTCAAACCTTTAATTGCTGTCTATGGAAACATTGACGGACAAGATTTGCGCATTCAATATCCCGAACACCAAGTTTTTTCCGTGGAACAAAAAAAGATTTTGATGACGCATATCGGAGGCACACCTTCCAAATATGATGCACGCGCACGCAAATTAATCGAAATGGAAAAGCCCGATATTTTTGTGTGCGGTCATTCGCATATTTGCAGGGTGCAATACGATAGCAAACATCAATTGATGTATATAAACCCAGGAGCAGCCGGAAAATTTGGTTTCCATTTGAAAATAACCCTCCTACGCTTCATCATTGATGGCAACGATTTGCGGGAAATGGAAATCCAAGAATTAAACAAACACTAGCGAATCCGATCCGTAGAACGAATCATTTTTTCATCCTTGCGGATGGCTCGATGCGCCAATACCAAAAACACCATTGGCATTAAAGCAAGATAAGCGCCAGTATCATAAGCAGCTATTGCACCTAATTTCTTAGCGATGGTGTCGGCAGCATAAAACATGGCAGCCACCAAAGCAATATGAGCCAAAAGAATTATGGCAGTCATTTTTATTTGCAACGTGCGTTTTTTATACATAAAAATACATACCAAAACAGCCGTGCATAACACCACCACCGCAATAATAAATGGGTAGGTACTATTGCTATTAGCACTCGTGATGCGCAATAGTGAAAAATAATTTACTGTAGTATCCACCGAAAATTCTGCAATCGGAAAGAAAAATAACAGTACATAAGCGATAATAACCGCTAATAAATAAAGACTCTGAATTCTCTGTAGCATATCTTTTTTTTTACAAAAATACATAAGAGAAATGAATAAATTAAAATAAAAAAACTTTTTTTGTCTTTTATACGTAAAAAAGTAGTATTTTTACATATTGGTTTATTAGACGATTTTGCTTTATCATTGAAATACAAGTAGATTTGAAAAAAAGTGTTTTTATAGTATTTTTGTTATGTTTGTTTGGCACCCTCAAGGCGCAAGATTTACATTACTCACAATATTATGCAGCACCTATTTCTTTGAATCCTGCCAATGCAGGTATGATTAAAGGCAATTTCCGGGTGGGCATCAACTCTAAAAATCAATGGAGCTCCGTGACTAAGCCCTATCAAACCATTTCAGCCTTCTTCGATATGCAATATCTCAAACGCAAATATCATAAAGATGCTTTTGGCATTGGTGTGGTGTTTGATGCCGATAAGGCGGGGGATTCTAAGTTTTCGACTATACATGCGGGTGTTGCCATGTCCTACATCAAATCTTTCTCAAGTAGAAACAACCAAATTATTTCTGCGGGCATCATGCCTCAGATTGTGCAACGCAGTATTTCGTATAGCGAATTGTATTATGACAATCAATGGAATGGGAACTATTATGACCCTAACATCGCGCCCAATGAGCAGTACGACATTCAACATTTCACGTATTTTGATTTGAGTGCCGGTGTCAATTGGTATTATCTAGCTAACAGAACCACTTCCTATAACGCAGGCTTTTCTGTGGCACATATCACCCGCCCCAAGATGAGTTTTATGACCAATAAAGAAATCACTCTTGATGCGAAATATACCCTTTATGGAGGTGCAAAATATGAAGTTACTGACAATTTGGATTTGTTTCCTTCGCTCATGCTTTCTTTCCAAGGGAAATATATTGAGAGTATTCTAGGTTCGCTGTTGAAATATAATAGAAGCACCGATTACAAATCTTATACCTCTATCAATATGGGGATTTTTGTGCGCACGGTGGATGCGTTGATTTTCGTTGCCGGTTTTGATTATAAAAGTATCAACTTCGGCGTGAGTTATGATGTAAACTTCTCCAAACTCAAACCCGCTAGTAGAGTCAGAGGAGGCTTAGAGTTTTCCGTCAATTATATTTTTAGTAGAAATAAATATGTTCTGAAAAAAGAAAGTCCATGTCCAATTTTTTAAGACAGATGAAAAAGATATTCATACATAGAACTTCGCTCCTATTGCTATTTGCACTGTTTTTGTTTTGCAGTAAAGTATCCTTTGCACAAGACTATAACACGAGCATACAAATAGGGAATGATGCCTTTGATGAAGGCGACTATTACACCGCGGCATTGTATTATAACAATGCCCTTTGGTTTGACTCTACCGATTTAAAACTTGCCTATAGGGCGGCTGAATCCAATCGTTTCTTCAATAATTATCCTCAAGCAAAGCGCTGGTATAAATATGTGCTCAACAATGACTTCAAAAATCAACATCCATTAGCAAAGTTTTGGATGGCTGTGATGGAGAAATCTATGGAAGAATATACCAATGCATTAATCCATTTTCGCTCCTATTATAACGAAAACAAAAACAAACCTGATGATTATTACACCCAAAAAGCTAAGTTAGAAATTAATGCCTGCAAAGAAGCGCCCGACCTTATTTGGAACAAGAAAAAAGTACTCATCGAACATCTCAACGATGGCGGCATCAACACACCTTATTCTGAGTTTAATGCGGTGCAATTGGGCGACACTGCTTTAATTTTCTCTGCCTTACGGCCTATCTTTGCCGGTGGTTTCGACTCCTATATTTCCAATGAATATCTGTCGCAAATTTATATTTCAGAATCAAGCGTCGGTGGTTGGATGAACACCAAAGAACTTGACAACAGAATTAACGACAAGGTGAATCACAACGCTAATATTTGTTTCTCAAAAGACCACAACAAAATCTTTTTCACCCGTTCAAGGTCAACAGGGAATCAAAGCATGCAATCCGAATTGTATAGTTGTGAAAATGTAAAAGGCAAATGGCAGAAAGCAGTGAGGCTTCCCAATAAAATAAATTTATTTGGCTTCACCGCCACACAGCCCAACTTTGTGGAAGGCGACAAAGAAAACATCTTATTTTTTGTTTCCGATCGTCCGGGAGGCATTGGAAAACTTGATATTTGGTACACTATTATCAAGAATGGAAACTATCAAGACCCCATTAATTTGGGGAGCATCGTCAACACACCCGGGGATGATATCACACCTTTTTATTATAGCAAAACTCAGACCTTATATTATAGTTCCGATTGGCTGAAAGGCATTGGAGGTTTCGACATCTTCTACACAAAAGGAAAATTCAACACATGGGCAACGCCCGAAAACATCGGTTATCCCATTAACAGTAGCAGCAATGACTTGTATTTCACGGTGAATGAAACAGATTCGGACGGCTATTTCACTTCCAATCGCCCCGGTTCTTTGTTCATCAAAAGCGAAACCTGTTGCAATGATATCTATTCGTATGAGTGGCAAGATACCGTCACCAAGAAAGTTGCTGTGGCAGTGGTTCCAAAGAAAGACACCGTCACCATTGAAGCCAATATCAAACTGATGTTGCCGATTTCTTTATATTTCCACAACGATGAGCCCAACCCGAATAGCAAAGATATCACCACCAAAAGAAACTATCAACAGTTGCTGAACGAATATTATGCAATGAAAGATGTTTACAAAGTGGAATATGCCAAAGGTTTGTCGGGGGCTGATAAAACAAAAGCAGAGAAAGATATAGATGATTTCTTCGAGAATTATGTTGCCAAAGGCTTTCAAAATTTGAAGTTATTTTCGAAGCTTTTGCTCACGGATTTGTCGAAGGGCAACAGCATCAAAATTAAAATTAAAGGCTATTGTAGCCCATTGACAACTACGGAATACAACTTGAATCTCGCCAAGCGACGTATTTCTTCCTTAGAGAATTTCTTGAGACAATATTATGATGGTGTATTTTTAGAATATTTGAATGGAACTGCTACCAATGGCGCGAAGTTAACCCTGATTGAAGAACCTTTGGGCGAATCCACTGCGAGCAATTTTGTGAGCGATAACCCCAACGATGAACGCAACTCCATCTATAGCAGAGCCGCAGCATTCGAACGTAAGATACAAATCATCTTATACGAATCGCAAAACAATCACCCAAGCGTTCAGAAGGTGTCGCAAGTACATTTCGCTGATTCTTTGTATGACTTTGGCACGATAGAGGCGGGTAAAAAAGCCGTATGTGTATTCAAATATAAGAATACCGGCAGCGATGACCTATTGATTACGGGCGTGGAAACGAGTTGTAGTTGTTTGATGGTGGATTGGTCGAAAGATGCTGTGACACCCGGCAGCGAAGCGGAACTGTTGGTCTTTTTAAACACCAACGAAAACTCGGGCTTTAAAACCGAAACCATCACAGTTTATACCAACACCGTACGGAATAAAAACCTGTTGCACATCAAAGCGAATATTGTTCCGGCTAAATAAAAGGGCTAATTTATAAAGCAACGATAATAAAAAAAGAGTGGTGAAATAATTCATACAACCATATCAACTTAGAATATTATCTCTACCTTTGCAATTATATTAAATCAATCAAACATAAATAATTTCTATGCAACTTTCCTACAAACTTTTGCTACACAAAGAAGCGGATGACAATTATACGGTTGTTGTGCCTGCTTTGCCCGGATGTGTCACATACGGAAAAGACATTGATGAGGCCATCAGTATGGCTAAAGAAGCTATTGAGCTATATATTGAGGAACTTCAATCGAGAAATGAGTATCAACACTAATTTCTTAAATGAATTTTAAATCATCAGGATTTCTTCTGCTATCCCAAATATGAAGAATCTCGATAGTTTCAAAGCTTTCTGAATAAAATATCTGATAATGATCCATCACAAAAAACCGTCCCTCTCTGTCAGATAATTGCCTGCCAAGTCTTGGATATTGAGCAAGTTTTAGTATGATTTCCTTTAATGATTTATCAAGCTTATGACTGTAAGTCTTAGTTCCTATCCTTTGATACCAATAATCAAGGATAGCGATTCGGTCTGCCACTGCATGTGAAGACCATATTATTCGTTTAGCCATCTTTCAACAAGTTTATCTGCTTGTTCATTGGTCAGAAAGCTCCCATTACGGACTTGCTCCTTAGCTTCATCTATGCGTTGAATTTGCTCTTTTGACAAAACGGGCTCGCCTGAAACAGTATATTTTCTGTCGAGCATCTGCTTTATAACTAACAAAAAATCATCATCGTTGATATTCTCGATACTTTCGTGTAATAAGGTTTTTATATCTTGTGATGTCATGGCAATGTTATTTAAAAATGATCATACAAAAATACGAAAATAAATTGAACTTAAACTTCTTTTCTATCAGAAAAGAACAAATATTTTCTAATTAAGGCACAACAATGTTCCTTAATGATAAGATTTCACTGCGATATTCTCCATGCTTTTGAGAAGATGTTTACTGACAAAACTTCTTCAAAGCCTCCGCCGCCACACTATATCCCATGTCGCTTGATTTCTTCCAATCTTCGCAAGCACCTTTTTTATCATTCATATTGAAACGGGCACTGCCGCGGTTGTTATAGATAACGGGATCCTTAGGATTCAACTTTATGGACATCGAAAAATCATCCAAAGCACCCTTAAACTCTTTTTGAAAAGCTTTCACATTACCTCTGTCGGCAAAGGCTTTGGCATTCGCCGAATTCAGCGTAATGGCTTTGTTGATATCCACCAAAGCTGCAGCCAAATCCCCATTCTTGGCTTTCACAACACCTCTATTATTATACGCCTCCGAAGAAGCAGCATCCAAACGTATCACTTTATTATAATCTTTCATGGCAGCACTCAAATCTCCCAAAGCTTCGTCGGCAATGCCGAGTCCGAAGTGGGCATTCGCGTTCATGGAGTCCATGCCAACAGCGCGAGCATAGTCTTCTTTGGCACCCGAATAGTCCAAAAGCTTGTAACTCAAACCACCTCTATCAATCAGCATTTGGATGTTCTTCGGATTGTAGGCAACCACTTTATCATAATCCTGCAAAGCCCCTTTGGGATTATCCAAATTAGCCCTGCAACTCCCCCTCACCCAATAGGGATGATAGTTCTCGTTGCCTTTGTTTATTACATCCGTGAAGAGCGTCTCTGTATCCTTCCAAACAGCAATTCGATCATAAGTCTGAAAAGAAATTGCTATCATATACAATGCCAACACCGTCATCATAACATTGCGTATGTTACGCTTTTGGAGGCTTGTGATCCATTGTCCGACAATAAAAAACAAACCGATATAGGCTACATAAGTATATCTATCGTTGGCAAGCACCACCGTATTGGGAATGAGTTGCAACATCAACACTATGGTAATAATGAAAAATGCCATGCCAAACCACACCTCTTTTCTGAGTTTTCTTTGTCGAATAATCAACCAAATAACAGCAAGCAAGGCAGGCAACGATGCATAATACTGCCACGGCATCACACCATTCGTAAGGTTGGGATAATAATAAGCAGCCGAAAGTTTTATAGGCACTATGGCTTTCACCAAATAAAACATAATCGCATAGGAAAACAGAAATATGCGGTCGAAAAAACTATATAAACCTGTGATATCTTTCAGTTTTTCGTTCACATCAGTGGAGATAATCATGAGTCCACACACGATGGCAAGCAGGACGAAAGGCACTTTTTCGAGGATGGGTTTCCATTGCAGCTTCCTGCCTTGATACATATCTATCGCCAACATCACTATCGGCAAGGTGACCGCACTCGGCTTTGACAGCATAGACGCCACAAATAAACCGAAGCAAAGCAGATAATATCCAAGTTTATGGGTGCTTTTCACATATTTCACATACACGATTAGCGCCAACAGATAAAAGAAAGTATATAACACATCTTTCGTTTCCGAAATCCATGCTACAGATTCCACATGCATCGGATGCAAAGCAAACAAAGCTGCCACCACTAAAGCCGTGAACCGCTTGCCACTTAAGCACTCTATCAACACATAAACCAACAAGACATTCATCACATGGAAAGCAATATTCACAGCATGATAAGACGTTGCATTGAATCCGAAATACGCATATTGAATGATATACACCAATAGCGTTAAAGGAATATACATGCCATAATACGAGTGGGCGAAGATAGCCTTCACCCCATGCAAACTAAAATCTTTGATATAAGGATTGTCCTGAATATATTTGGCATCATCCCAACCGAGGATGAAGCCATTATGGACTGCCCTTGCATAAATCATCGCCGTAAGCAGTAACACAACGGCTATAACCCATCGGGGTATATCCGTAAAGGCGTCCTTAGTGCCAAGGAATTGCCCCGCTTTGGGCTTGGTCGCTTTGCTTGTTGGTTTTGTTTTTTGTTTTGCCAAATTCAATATCTTTAGAAACAAACAAAAGTAAAATGCTATGCCCTTTACTTCGTCGGCTTCGTGTTTTGTTTCTTTTTATCTCTTTTTTCTTTGCGAGCCATTTTCTTTTCGATGGCTTCGGCTTGAATTTTATGTATCTCAAGCACATGGTCTATTTGTGCTTCGGACAAATGAGACATAAGTTCTTTTACTGATGCTTCGAATTTTTCAGATACGGCAAGCATATCGGGAAAAGCAGCAATTTCATCACGATGTTTCCTAAAAAAATCAACAGCTCTTAAATTAGCGCATATCTTATTTATCTCAAGTTCGGTTAATTTGTGTTCCATAAATCACATGTTTTAATTCAATCACAAAATTAATACATTTTATAAAAACAATACAGAGAAATTTTTAGTCCTAACCACAAAAGATTTAATAATTTACTATTTTGGCAAGGGAAAATGCAAAATCGCATTGAATTTATTTTGAATTTCCTTCGCAGGTCCTCTGTTTCGATGTTGGGAAACAATCACCATTCCGTCGAAAGTCTTTAAGTGATTTAGAAAAAAAACAGTCATTTCAGCATATCTTTCTTGAGCGTCTTTCACCTCGCTGCGGTTGCCAAAGAGCGCATCGGCTTCATCGAAAAACAAAATACAGCCTTGTTTTTCTACCCTTTCAAAGAGACGAGAAAGGTTTTTCTCGGTTTCACCTACGTATTTACTGACGACTTGCGACAAATCTATTCGATACGTTATCAGGCTATCAGCGTTTACCAAAAACTCCAAGGCAGCCATTTTCGCCCTGCTGTCGTCCCCTGCAAACAGCAGAAAACGTGCCTTGGAACGCATAATTTTATTCAAAGCATTTTGAATCTTCTTTTCCAATATCAATGAATGGTGAGCTTTCTTGGGGAAGGATATTTTTTCGATGTGGATCATGGTTGGTTATGGTTGAATGGTTATTATGTATATCTATTATTGGGGGAAGAAGTTGGAATCATTTAAACAAAAGAAATCGATAGGAAAATTATCTTTTAGTTTTGTATTTCACCTTAGGTTCAAACAAAGTTAATTGCTGTTGCGATGGTAGTTGTGTCAAATAATTTGAAATAAAAAGCTCTTTTCCTGTCTGGTCTGAGTCTTCTGTCACATTTCGCATTCCATAAGTCAAGTCCCATGGAATAATATTAGCAAAAGAAAATAATTCTTTGATGTACTTGCTATCGTCATACGTTATTAGCCATTTATGTTTGCAGTTGCGCATGGTTTCAGCAAACTTTTCGTGGTCAAATGACTTATGCATATTTCCATTTTTCCCATAAAGTGCCGATTTTGTTGCAGAGAAATAAGGCGGGTCAAGAAAAATAAAAACATTTTCACCTTCTTTTTTTACCAATATTTCATATTTAAAGTTTTTCATAGTAGAACATTACTCCATGCCCCAGCTTCTATATCATCTTCTAATGCGTTAAAAAGACACAGCAACCAATTCGAATCATTAAATAATTCTACAGATTTGTTATAAATTTTATTCCCAATATTCGTATTTATTTGAATTGATGATTCATAATCTTCAAATGAAATAATGGGTCCTAATAGTTCGGAAATAATAAAGTTAAGATTTGTGATGCTTGATTTAGTGTTATTGCTATTATTAATTGCAATAATTTCAAACAAACACATATTATTAATTCTCTCCAAATTAATAGAGAAACTATATAACATTGTATTGACAATTAATTTCATTATTTATATCACCCAAATA
>CAIOYH010000147.1 GCA_903862465.1 uncultured bacterium
GCAAAATCATGCTCTACAACCCCCAAACCGGCAAAAGAATCCGGCACCCCTTCAACCACATAACCTGGGTACACAAAGCCCTCAACATCCACCCATACCACCTCAACCAATGCCTCTTCGGAGAACACCTCCTCACCAACGACCCCAAAAAACCCGTCGCCATCGTTGAAAGCGAAAAAACCGCCATCATCGCCGCCGGATTTATCCCCGACTACCTCTGGCTTGCCACAGCAGGGAAGGGAAACCTCAACCCGGAAAAACTCATACCACTCCACCACCGCCACGTAAAACTCTACCCCGACCTCGGAGCCCATGAAAAATGGCAAACCATAGCCGCCAGCCTACCCAACGTCACCGTATCCACCATCCTCGAAAAAAGAGCCACCCCTGCCGACCGAACCCAGGGCCTCGACCTCGCCGACTACCTCCTCGACGTACACAGTCCGTCATTATGAGCACAAAAACCGGTAATTCTTTTGCTGATCCTTTCTTTTTCTCCTGTTTCGGCAATATCTTAACAGGAATACAAACAAGAACCACTGGCCCGACTTGTTGAAGGATGTAGCAGAGCTGTAATCATCATGTGTCTACGTATTTATCTATCGGACAGACATTTTCAGCGGCAGTTGCACTCTTGGCGATATTGTGGACACCCTCAAGGAGCAGATGCGCATTGATAAGGTCATACTCCAACAGGAGTGAATAAGGTTTTACATGATCTTGTATCGTTTTATGCTGATATGGATAAACAGGTATAATTATAAAATTATTTCACGATGAATTTAAACGATGATAATGCATTCTGGCTTGAGCTTATGACCGCACTTCATAATTTTAAGGGTAATGAATATGTTGATGCTATTGCTCAATTGCTTTCATCGATGAAACAACATCAAAAAAATCGATGGCAAGAAGTTTTAAGTAATCAAAAACATAATAATGGCGCCCCCTATCGGATTAAGCAGGAGGTGTATGCCGCTGAGGTAATAAAAGAAAAAAATATTGATAATACGTCAGCACTTTGGCGTTTGAATTTAGGAAAGCAAACGATTAAAGATGGACAAAGAGTATACTATTCGAATGATCCGCGATTACAACATCTTGCGTTTATCGCTGAAATGACAAAAGAAAAAGGAATAGATAATACATTAGCATTTCTTATTGCGAATAATTTTATGGTTGAAAATTCTATAGTAGAACGCTTTTCCAAAAAATTTGAAGATTTAAAAAAAGGAAGCTCTGATAATTTACTAAAGGCGAAATACAAAATCTTATTAGGAGATGAGTATGATGAAATCATTAAAAATAATCCTGATACTGACTTAAAAATACTTAAAAGCGCTCTTGATCTATCAGTTAAAAAAAAGGAAGCACAACCAAGAAATGATCTGATAGAGGCAAGAAAAAATCGTGTTCCCCAAAAACACCGTATTGGACTATCAGTTATTATAAGTATAACCACAATACTTCTTATTGCAATAGCCATAATCCAATATTTCAAGTAATCACAGATCATTCCATTTTATGGCAAACCCGTTAATAGAGGCACAAATACTTCTAGAAAAAGCAAATCGCTGGCATAAGGTTGGATTTTTATACGCAGTCTCAGGTTCGACGTTTCTCATCGTTATTGGTGTCCTGGCAAACATTGCCGGTTTTGCTGGATTAAATTTTCTTTTTGCTGCAATAACGATTATTACAGCCCTATATTTTCTCACCAAACCAGAACATCTGCTCACAACATTTGGCTTTGGGGCTATCGTCAGTGGACTGTCAGATTTCAATCTTAAGAAATCGCTTGAGTGCGGTATATCAGCTTTAACCGATAGCTTCAAGCCAATTGGCCTTTTGTTTCTCTTTGTAACGGTGGTGTTCGTGACACTTGCAACATTTCCCATTGCCAATGCGGCAATGGTTTTGCCGTTGATCGTGATTCTTGCCGGACTAAAACTTACGGCAATAGTGCAGAGACCTGGATACAAGATGTTTGTACTTGCCATCCTTTTGTTCAGTGGAAGCGTCACACTCTATAAAATGTATGTCCTCCCAACGAGAACATCTATTGTTGCCGATGAATTTCTGAAGATGAATCAGGAAAATCTGGATAAACAAAAAGCTGGTGAAATCGAAAAACTTCGAGAATATATGAAAAATGGTGGCGTACTGACACCAGAACAACTGAAGCAAATAGAATTAATAGAGGAAAATGTCAACGCGTCAAAAAATAACTCATTTTTTGAAAATTTGAACATATTTCATTCCGGTAATTCTCAAATAGCTCCAGCCAAGGAACAAGTTGTAACGCCTCAGCAAGTTTCTGAAATCGTAAATCAAGGTAATGAGAAATTTGTTAAAGGCAATTATCAAGGCGCGATAGTAGACTATACATTAGCAATTTTACTCGATCCAAAAAATGCTTTGGCTTACAGGGTTCGATGTAAAGCTATACGCAACTCAACGAATAAAGAAGAAGATCTACGAGTTGCTATTGAGGACGCTACTACAGCCATTGGGCTTGATCCGAAAAACGAATCTGGCTATCGCGTTCGAGGCGGAGCCAAATTTGATACAGGTGATTATAAAGGTGCTATAGCAGATGCCACTATAGCCATAGGGTTTGATCCTAACGTCTTAGGTTCCTATCAGGTACGATGTGCATCCAAACTTGAGACAGGTGATCATCAAGGTGCTATAGCAGATGCCACTATAGCCATAGGGCTTGATCCTAACGACGAATTTTGCTATTGCGAGCGAGGAGTGGCAAAAAATAGTATCGGCGATTATCAAGGTGCTATAGCAGATGCTACTATAGCCATAGGGCTTGATCCTAACAACCAAGTTAACTATCGCGTTCGAGGCGCAGCCAAACTTGAGACAGGTGATTATCAAGGTGCTATAGCAGATTACACGAAATTTATAGAAATAAATCCAAAAGATGCTTCAGGTTATGGAAAACGAGGTCGTGCTAAAAGTGACCTTGGAGATTTTGAGGGGGCTATTGCTGACTACACAAAAGCTATTGAACTTAACCCAACACTTGCTATGGCTTACCAGAATCGCACCATTGCAAAACACCATATGAAGAACTATCAGGGCGCTATTCAAGATTACTCCGATGCCATTTATTGTGATAAAAAACTCGCTTCGAGCTATTTTGGTCGAGGTCGAGCAAAACTTGAAGAGGGGGGGGTGTTAAATAGCATAACATATATATGGGATTTAAAGGATGCGGCAAAGCTTGGTGATAAACAAGCTCAAAAATGGCTAGTACAAAATAAGTATGACTGGTAATTGATTATTTCTGAAACTGTTGGTTGATTTCAGTATGACACGAGAAGTTTAATATATTTTGCTTTTTATTATTGTTAGCATTATGGAATGTATTTTTATCAATATAGATTTTAGTTCAGTATTTCAAATAATCACACATACATTTCTGCTATATGGCATTAATAGATAACGCGAAAAATCTTCTGGAAAAAGCCAACCGCTGGCATAAAGTTGGATTTCTCTATGCACTCTCGGTATCTGCGTTTCTCATCATTATTGGCGTTCTCGCAAATATTGTAGGGTTTGCCGGATTGAACTTCCTTTTTGCCGCAATAGCCATAATAACGGCACTTTATTTTCTTACAAAACCAGCGGCAGTGTTAACCGCGTTAGGTTTTAGCGCCATACTTAGTAGCCTGACAGATCTCAATCTTAGAAAATCACTGGAAACAAGTATTAAGCCAATTGGGCTTTTGTTTCTCTTTGTCACGGTGGTATTTGTGACACTTGCAACATTTTCGATTGCTAATGCTGGAATGGTACTCCCGTTGATCGTAATCCTTGCCGGACTGAAGCTCACGACAATAATACAGAAGCCTGGGTACAAGCTGATTGTGCTCGGAATTCTCTTGTTCAGTGGAGGACTTACCCTTTATAAAATGTACGTTCGACCAACAAAAACAGCAATTGTTGCCGAAGAATTTCTGAAAATGAATCAGGAAAACCTAGATAGACAAAAAGCCGATGAAATTGAAAAGCTTCGTGAAGAGCTAAAAAATGGTCGAGTTCTGACACCGGAACAAATAAAGTTAGTTGAGGAAAATGTCATCGCTTCGCAAGGTGGTTCGTTTTTTGACAAGCTTGGCGCATTTTTTGCAGTTAAACCGCCAACTGAATTTTCAAAAGATCAGCTTTTACCAGCAGCAAAAGCTTCATCCGACGCACCAGCACAACAGATCATATCACAAAATCAGACTTTATCTAATGTGCCGAGAATCAATCTTCTTGCAATTGACAATAATGCGAGGATTATAGAAAAATCTTCACGTTTAGAAGAAATATCAAATGTAAAGCAAGAAGAAATAATAAGATGTAATGAGCAGAAGATGTATGCGTGGTATCATATTGAAAATTTGTTTGACGGCATTACCGATAATAATTGGCAGACTGATCTTAATCCGGAAATATATCCTGTTTATTGTGTATTAGAATTGCCAAAAATTAGTGTGATTGATACGGTTATTTTTTTTAATAATGCTACAGGGCATCGCGGTGAAGAAGGTAATTCTGCTACAAAAAGAATAGAACTGTGGGCTAGTATGAATAATAAAAATAATTCATATAATTATATAGGGAGTTATTTATTGCAAGGACCTAAAATACATCGTTATGGTGAAGCTGTCGGTTTTGATAATGATTATTCTCCTCAAAGTTTTAATTTTCAAGAAACAAAAGCTAAGTATATAAAAATAATATTTAAAAAAACTTATTGGGACATGGAAAAGCTTGCTGATAATCCTTTAATTCGGTCAGTATTGGGCGTTTCACTATCAGAAATTAAAATCATCGGCTATCAGATAGAATGAAATCAATTTAACTTATAAAATATTTAGAGTATCATTTTACCCACGTATTCAAAAGCTAACAAATGCATAGGGAAGAATTTGGCCCATCGCTCAAGTCAAAGCTCCTCATGCTTGAGTTATTCTCTCAGTTACTTCAATTATCCCCGCCCACCCAAAAATCAACCCTCACCCTCCACCTCCAGAACTAACAGAACCCCCACTCCCCAATTCCCCCTCAACCACCTCCAGCACATCATCCCGCTCCAGCACCACCCGAGCCAACTGCCGGTCAATCTCCCGCTGCAACGTCGGCGACCCGATATTGGCCGTCACCTCCTTTGCCCGTACCAGAAAGTCCAGATCAGCCCGCCGGTCACGCAACTCAAACCGCTGCGGATAGGTCACCACCACATTCGCCGCATCATAATCCACCCCCTCCCACCGGCAAAATATCCTGAACAACTGGTTCTCCGTCACCGCAAGCTGA
>CAIOYH010000148.1 GCA_903862465.1 uncultured bacterium
GTATCTTTGCAGCGTTATCGCGAAAGTAGCTCAGTTGGTAGAGCACGACCTTGCCAAGGTCGGGGTCGCGGGTTCGAGTCCCGTCTTTCGCTCAAGAAGAGTCTCTTATCTTGATAAGAGATTTTTTTTAGGAACATGTGTTCTTTGTTGCCCTGGTGGTGGAACTGGTAGACACGCAGGACTTAAAATCCTGTGGCTTTTGCGGCCGTGCGGGTTCAAGTCCCGCCCGGGGTACTCTTTTAAAAACAAAACCTCTGTGAATTTAATATTTGCAGAGGTTTTTTTATTTGGGGTACAATTAAAGGTACAAATAATTGTTTTTTCGTCAAAAGTTCTTCGCAAAAAAATAAACCACCGCTTTTCTTCCTAAAATTTCGGTTTCATTTAAAATATTACGGAAGCATTGTTTACCTCACCAAAAGAACTATTCCAACATATTTATGCGCAATGCCGTTTAATTCCACTACATTAAACTTATAAATATACGCACCTCCCTGACAAATTTCCCCTTTGCCTTACACTTTGCCATCCCATCCTTTTTCAGGATCTGTGGTATAGAAAATCTTTTCGCCCCAACGATCATAAATAAAAAATTGGAATTCATCGGTTTTAAATCCCATGCCTTTTCCATTGAAATTGTCGTTCAGGAAATCGCCGGTGGGAGTGAATGTGTTGGGAATATAAAACGTGAAAGCATCTCGCACAAGTACGTATTTTGTTATGGAGTCATTACATTCGCCATTATGCACCACCAATAGTACAGCATAATTGCCGGGTGCGTCATAGGTATGTTCCGGAAACTGCTCGAAGGATAAATTGCTGTGTGGATCGCCAAAAGACCACATCCATTGGCTTGCATCAAACGATTCATCATAAAAATGGATAGTTGAAAAGTCTAAATTGGTAATGGTAGGATCAGCATAAAAGTCGGCAATGGGTGATGGAAATACGTGTATGGAGACGTTTCCATCCGTGATGCAACCAACATCTGTGATGCCCGACAGCGTTATGTTGTAGTCTCCGGCATTGGCATAGGTGTAGGATGGCGAGGATGCGTTCGATACATCTGCGGCGTTGGAAGGGTCTCCGAAATCCCAATGTAATGTTGTGGTGTCAAGTGTTCCGGTATAAGCATAATTGAACTGTGCGGTTAGCGGGGTACAGCCTTGTAAAGGTAGTGCCACAACAGACAAGGGAGGTACTGATATCAAATCAACCACTACCATAGCAGAATTGGTGCAGCCCCCCGCGGTGCTTCCCACTACGGTATAGGTCGTGGTGGTGCTTGGGGTGACATTTACAGAGGTGCCTGAAAGGTTCACAGGTGTCCAAAAGTAGGTAGCTGCACCGGAGCCATTCAATAGGGACGTTTGTCCATTACAAATAGATGATGGCGATGCTGCTGCCGTAACTATCGGAATTGTATCCACGGTTACATTGAGCGTCGTTCCTGTGGCGCATTGACCCGGATTTTGTGTGAAAGTATAGGTTCCACTTGTTGTGTTATTAATAGTAGCAGGATTCCATGTGCCCACGATTCCGTTAGGGGATGTTGTGGGCAATGTGGGAGCCACTGCTCCAAAACAAAATGGCGGTATAAGCGGAAAGTTAGGTGTGATTAATTGTGTTACGCTTATAGTCAAGGTTTGCGTCGTAGCGCACACGCCGAGGGTGGGCGAAAAGGTGTAGGTGGTGGTGGCAGTATTATTCAAAGCGGGAGACCACGTGCCCATTATAGGAGGTGTGTTGTTAGAGCTAGTGGGTAATGGTGCTAAAACATCCACTGTACATATTGGCGCAACAGCAGTAAATAGCGGCGTTATACTCGGATTCACTGTAATCGTCATGTTTGCTGTGCTTGCACATTGTCCTAAGGTCGGCGTGAACGTATAAGTTGTTGTTGCCGTATTATTCAAAGGGGGAGACCAAGTGCCCGTTATAGCAGGTATGTTGTTAGAGCTTGTGGGCAATGCACTTAAAGCAGCACCCGAACAAATGGGCGACACTTGTGAAAATGTGGGTGTAACACTCGTGCCTACGGTGATAGTCATATTTGTCGGGACAGCACATTGTCCTGCTGTTGGTGTGAAAGTATAAGTGAGAGTTCCTGCGGCAGCCGTTGAAATGGTGTTCGGGTTCCATGCGCCCACAATTCCGTTGGTAGAGGTGGTAGGCAATAGGGCGGGAGTAGCCCCAACGCAATAAGGTCCTAAAGCGGTAAATGTCGGCGTTATGCTTGTGGTTACCGATACGGTGGCGGTAGCCGAGCCTGTACAGCCTGTGCCGTTCACACTGCTCACGGTATAGACAGTCGTGATGGTAGGAGTTGCTACAACGGTGGCACCCGTGGTGGATGACAAACCGGCAGTGGGAGTCCAAATGTAACCCGTGTCGCCCGCTGCGGTGAGGGTGACGCTATTGCCCAAGCAAAGGGTGGTGGCAGATGGCGTGACACTTATTTGCCCTGTGTTATACACATCCGATTGAATAAAATCAGAAATCCCAAGGCTCGTATTACTATTTAAAGGAATCGTACTGAAAGATGGAACATTTGCATTGGGATTTGTTATGACCGTTATTTGACTCCCTTCATCGTTCACAATGTAGAGTTTGCCATCTTTTCCCATTTCTATCTGCCCAAATCCATTCGCAAAGGATGATGGATTGGTTAAAGCGTAGGAGGTTAAGGAGGCGGTTGAAAAATCGTATTGCCAAAGATTCATCCCGAGGTTGGTGTACCAAATGGAGATATACATCTTGGTGGCATCGGGCGAAAACTCTAGTCCGTAGGGTCCGCCATAAATATCGGGATTAAAACCTGCATTCACCAAAAGGATAGGATTGGAGATGAGTCCCGTGGAAGCATCAAAATTGGCAGTAAACACCGTGGTGCTATAGGCAAATGCGATGCCAATCCTCCCGTTATGAAAATCAAATTCGCCTCTGCCGTCATATCCTGTAGGATGTGCCAAGGGATAAATGACTACTCCGGGATGTATGCCCGTGTTGTCAATCAAAAATCTTTTGATGCCAACGCCGTTGCATCCAAAAGCCAAATAATACAAATTGGGCGAACAGGGTATTCGGACCAACTCCATCCCTTCGCCAAAACTGCCGCCATCCAAGAGCGTATTCAAATTAATCACATCGCCCAAACCGCCCCGCAAGGTCATGTCCACTACGCTATAATACAAATTGGAGCATTCCTCATTGTTATACAAAATGTAATATCTGTTGGGATTGTTGGGGAAGGGGGCGATATTAATTTCGGTGGACGAAGAGGTGGCTATCAAACCGACTGAGCCCGGCATCAAGGTGCCGCCTATATCATTCACCCCGTTGGAGGTTACCCAAAAGATAATGTTCCCCAAAGCATTTTCTTGATGGGCGATGCCTTCCGCAACGCCAAAGCCACCACTGATTCCGGTATAACTTATCACGGGAGATCCTCCCGAAAAATCTGCTTTCACCACATCCGTCATGCTATTGAAAAGCAAATTGCGGACTGAATTTTGCGAGCTTACAGAGAAACAGCAGAGAAAAAGCATCGCGCCGAAAATACTCTTGGGTTTCATTTTTTATCGAATTTTAAAACATAAGTACAAAATATTATTCAAGTTGTCATCATCAATTTAATCTATTACTATTTTTTTCGTCTCCACAAATTTCCCATCCAAGCTTACCCGCAGAAAATAAAACCCGGTGGCGATGCCCGCCCTATCCAGCGTGATTTTGTTGCGATCGTGATAGGATTTTTGTTGAATGATTTTGCTTTGCAGGTCTAGGATGGATAGGTCGAGGCTTTGGTAGGTTTTGTCGAAGGAGATTTGGATGGAGGTGGAAAATGGATTGGGGGAGATATTGATAATTTGATAGGGGTTTTCAGCAATACCCTCATACCAATCGTTAACCATGATATCGTCGAGCATCCATCCATCTTTATTTGTTTGATTGCTATCACTGATAAAAGTAAACCTCCACAACACAGTATCTCCATATTGAATATTGAACACATGATAATTATCTGTAATCCAAATTTCAAACGATTGCCATCCCGAAGAATTTCCTGAAAATATTGGCTTCCCCCATGGCCAATTATAAAGGTTTTGCTGCGCATATAATGTGTCGGTCAAAAGATTTATCCATAATCCTCCATTATTTGGAGAAAATTCAATGGTACCATAGTCCGATAAAGTGTCTGAATTAATTTGATATTTTGCTTTAATCCACATAGCTCCCATATTTACAAGTGTCCAATCAGGTGAATGGGCAAGAATAAATGTCGAAGTGTCATTTGTTGGATAAAATGTATTTAGCTTTGTTACTATCGCATTAGGCATAGAATATGCGGTTCCCAATGTTGTTTTAAATGGCTGACCTATTTGCCAAACATTATTATGGTTCGTAATTGTGTCTATCCAAAGCGTATCTCCAAAACATGACAATGGGTTTTCGAAATTATAAAAGCAAATTGGTGCTTTTTGACTATACCCAATTTTAATCATCATTAAAAAGGTCAACAGAAGTAGAATCGTTTTTTTCATCCCATTAATTTTTAAATTTACACTATACCTTATTACATACTCGCCTGTTTTCATTTGGCGGTATATAAATATAGGTACAAAGGTACGAAAAATTATAATGCAAGAAAAAAATAATTTTTTTTTTCA
>CAIOYH010000149.1 GCA_903862465.1 uncultured bacterium
AAAAGCGAAAGCTATGAAGTATGTTTCATTCCCGATAATGATTATCGCAGTTTTCTGAAAAGAAGAGTCGAGGGATTGGAACAGGAAGTGGATGGGGGCAACTTCGTGTTGGCGGATGGTAAGATTATCGGGAAACATCATGGATATCCATTTTACACCATAGGGCAACGCAAAGGATTGGAAGTTGCAGTGGGGCATCCTTTATATGTCAAAAATATTAACCCCGAAACGAATTCAGTGGAGTTAGGCATCAAAGATGAATTGCTAAAATCGGAATTACATGCAGATTCACTCAACCTCATGAAGTGTGAAGATTTTACACAATTAAATTCCATCACAACCAAGATTCGCTATAAGGATGCAGGAACTTTAAGTGTGTTGAATAAAACGAATGAAGAGATTCATGTTGTTTTTGATAAACCTGTATCTGCAATAACACCAGGTCAATCCGCTGTTTTCTACGAAGGCAATGATTTGATTGGTGGTGGTGTCATAAAATAAACAAGTTTGTAATTACTATTAAAAAGTATCACATGAAAAAAATAAGCTTTACCATTTTAATATGTCTGATGATTCTGACTGTAAACGCACAATACGATGCATCAAAGTTTCGAGTAACGTTTAAAGACAAAAATAATACTCCTTATTCCATCTCGCAACCGGAGCAGTTCTTATCCCAAAAAGCTTTGGATAGACGCTCCCGTCAGAATATCGCTATAAAATCGAATGATTTGCCTGTCAATTCATGGTATATTGATAGTGTCAGAAATACAGGCGCAGTGGTTTATACCATATCAAAATGGTTTAATTGCGTAACCATATCCACTTTGGATTCAACTGTGATAGCCAAGATTCTTGCATTACCCTTTGTTTCTGGTATAGATACTCTTGCAGAAACGTCCGCAAAAAAAGGCGTGAAACTCCAAGACAGACATAAAGCTATTGATGGAACCAATAGCTATAAAGGTAGCGTGAAGGCTCAAGAACTTTCTGCAAATTTTTCAGAGAAAAAAGGATTTGATTATGGTCCTTCACTCACGCAAGCTCAAATGATTGGTATGGATTATATGCACGAGCGAGGCTTTCGTGGTCAAGGAATTACGATAGCTATCTTGGATGCAGGTTTCTATAAAGTTGACTCCATCCATGTGTTCGATAGTTTGTGGATGAATAATCAGATAATGGGTACGAAGGATTTTGTGCAGCCAGGTGGCAATGTTTTCATACGAAGCACGCATGGCATGATGGTGTTGTCCATCATGGGAGGCAATGTACCGGGAAGTATTATCGGCACAGCACCGAAAGCCAACTTTTGGTTGTTGCGTTCGGAAGATGCAGACACCGAATACCCTGTTGAAGAAGACAATTGGGTGTCCGCTGCCGAATTTGCCGATAGTGTAGGGGCAGATGTCATCAATTCTTCCTTGGGATACACCCAATTTTTTAATCCAAAATGGGACCATACCTATGCAGACTTGAATGGAAAAACCTGTCGTGCCTCTCAAGGTGCTGCTTTGGCTTCAAGCAAAGGAATTATTGTAGTTAACAGCGCAGGAAATTCAGGTGCCAGCGATTGGCATTACATCGGTGCTCCCGCTGATGCAGATAGTATTTTATCTATAGGAGCCGTTGATTCGAAAAGGGTACTTGCTAGTTTTAGTTCAAGAGGTCCTACGGTGGATGGTCGCGTAAAACCCAGCGTTTGTGCGATGGGCTTTGGCACTTATGTTTCCACCACGACCGGAAGCGTAATGCCCGGTAATGGCACCTCATTTTCTTCGCCAGTTATGGCAGGATCTGTAGCGTGTTTGTTACAAGCAAATTCAACAAAGACCAATATGCAAATCATTAATGCGGTGATAGCCTCTGCAAGCAAATTTTTCTCACCCGATGCTGATTATGGTTATGGCATCCCCAATTTTCCTGCTGCCAATTTGATTTTAAGTGGCAATAGAATCTATAATTTCGACAATGAAAAGTCTATTAATATATTTCCAAACCCTTTTCAGGATTATTTTTCTATTATGTTTTATTCAAACGATACAGCGGCTTTGGATGTCAATATTTATGAAATTTCAGGAAAGTTGGCTTATAGCAAAGAAAATATCACCAAGAATTCCGGATGCAATTATATCATGATTACTGGCTTGGGCAATTTGCGAAAAGGGAATTATTTACTCAAAGTTGTTTCAGGCAAGAACATCTATACAACCAAGATTATAAAAACAAAATAATACCAAACGTATTTTTGGTAAACAACAAAAAAAGCTGCTTAGAAATAAGCAGCTTTCTTTTTACAAACATAAATTATTTTTTACCCGAGTTTGGCGCTCCGGTAGTATTTCGCTTATTGCGAATAATATAATTCTTGTTTATTGGAATAATATTTTTGTTCAGCTTTTTCTGATAAGGCGATTGATAACGTATAGTTATAGACGAACGCCTACGCTTTATCATTTTTTTATAACGATAATGCCTTGAACATGAATCGAAAGCTACTTCAGCAACAAAAACTGCTAAAAGGATTAAGCACCATTTTTTAAAATATTTCATATAAATATGTGTATGATTGTTCAAAAATACATTTTTACACTAATAAAAATTTCCGACGGTAAAACTACTATTTTTTTTAATACCAACAACAAAAAACTTTTTTTTATTGCGATTTTATACCTTTTTTTTGAATTAAGGTTACAAAAGTCAGAATAATTTTTGAAACAAAAAAATTATTTTTCATTTTTTTTATTTTTCTCGAATTTATTTTCGATATTTGCAGAAAAAAAAATCTTGAAAAAGAGCATTTCTATAGTATTGGCTTTTCTTATTTTGTATAACTCACTAGGTTATTTCATTGTATTTAAGTCTATTCAATATGCTATCAGAAATGAAATTAAGACAAACATCAAAAATAGCATACACGAGAAGGATTTATTTTTGATAAAACTTACTAATGATGAAATTAAATCGGGAAAAAGTGGATTCAGGAAAATAAATGAATCAGAATTTATTTTCTTAGGAAAACTTTATGATATCATCAGAATTAAAAAAAAATCTGATACTAATTATTTCTATTGTATCAATGATGCAAAAGAAGAACAACTTTATACTGCCTTGAGTTCGCATGTGGAACGACAAACAGACCAAAGTTCGCCCGTTAGCCAAAAGACAAGCAATTTACTGAAGCATGTGGTGAAAGAAGCTATATGTAAAGATAAAAAAACGTTTGAAATCTATTTTACTTTCTTTAAATATCTACCGGAACAAAATATTAAATTATATTGTACCGATAAGGAAATTGAAGTTCCACCTCCCAAATATTTTCTTTACTATAATATATAGGTATATGCTCTTATTTTGATGTTTTGCACCATTAGTGCAAGATGTCTTTTCTATTATTTATAAATTTAAAGATTATTGAAATGAAAAAGATAACATTTTTTTTGATAGTCGTATGCTTTGGTCTGCCTTTATTTTCGCAAAATAAGACAGAAAAGAAAGATACGATTATGCAGAAATCATTGAACGAAGTTGTTATTACAGCTTTACGTTCGGTTACACCAATGAAAGAAATTCCTGCTGCTATCTCTGTTGTTCAGGAAAGACAATTAAACACTTTGAATAGATCCATTGCTGCCGACGAAGTTTTGCGGCTTGTCCCCGGTGTTAAAGTTGATAACGGCACCGATGGTTCACGGGTTCATTTATATATCCGCGGACAGGGAGTCTTATCAGAAAGCGGTTTTAGAGGAATTGCCGTTTTTATAGATGGTATTTCGGTTAATGACCCAGGAGGTTATTGTCCAGACCTATATGATGTTGACTGGCAAACCGTAAAAAATGTGGAAGTGGTTAAAGGTCTTACTACTTCTATGTATGGTGGCAGCGCTACCGGTGGTGTGGTTAATATTACTACAAAAGATGGCGGAGCGAAACCACTCACCGAAACATTTTTCGCTACCGGCGGTTCGTATGGCTTCTGGAAAGCAATGGACCAAATTGACGGAACTAGTGGTAATATCAATTATAGGGTTTCCTATTCCCATTCTCAGGGTAATGGTTATCGCGAACATCAGGCTTTTATGGGCGACAACTTCAGTGAAAAACTCAATTGGACTCCTTCCACCAAAATTAAGATTACTCAAACGGCTACCTATACAAATTATTTTAACCAGAATTCAGAAGGTATGAATCTTGCCCGTATAAGGGGAAATATAACTTTCGGACCACAGGCAGATAATGTTGGATGGCGCGCCTCGAACAATGATGCCGTGCCATATAATGAGTTTCATAAAACTCAACGCCTCACAACCTCGCTTACCGGCAAATTTGATATTGGGAAAAATCAGGACCTTACGGTTAAAGGATTTTTCAGAATGAACAATTATAGAGAAACTTCTAACAATGGAGATGACTATAAACCTTACGTCAATCCGGGTGTAAGTGGTCAATACAATCTAACCTGCGGAAAAAACAACCTGGTGAACCATTTTAGTGTAGGTGCAGATTATGCGACTCAGACTATTACCGAAACCGAATATGCTGTGCCGGGTGAATTTGAAAGAGATTCTACAAGGGTGGACAGTCATTTTGGACAGACATGTTTTGATCTGAATACGATTTTGATCAACCAGACCATCCGTCAAAGAAGTGTTGGAGCTTTTATTCTCGAAAAGATAGATATCTTTAAAAAACTCTTCTTTGTTGGCAGCCTGCGTTATGATTATGTTTATAACCGTGTGATCAATCATCTCAACGATACCTTATCGGGCACTCGTACTTTCCAGAAACCAACTTATAGTTTAGGTTTGGCTTATGACGTAATTAAGGAATTCAATGTCTATGTCAACTATGGGACTGGCTTTTTGGTTCCGACCAATGATGAACTTTATAACAATCCTGATTATTGGGGTGGTTTGAACACAAAAATAAAACCAGCCACATCACAAGGTGAGGAACTAGGTTTTAGAGGCGATATTAAAAACTTTTTTCATTATGATGTAACAGGTTTTTATATGGTTACTAAAAATGGATTCTATCGCTACAGCTTGCAGGGAAGAGGCAACAACACCGCATTTTTTGGCAACAAAGAAGAGCATAAATGGGGTATTGAAACTTTCGTTTCCTACTCTCCGGCTAAATGGGTGACCATTGATGCTGCTTATACTTATTCACACTTCGTTTATCCCGCTCACGATGGTGTAGGTCCAGATTCGAAAGACAGCGTATCGGCTCATTTCATTCCAAATTGTCCGCAGCACATGTTGACTGCTGAAGTTGCTTTTCGCATCAATAAGAATTTTTCTATCAGCATTAATACCGAATTTCAATCAGCGTGGAGATTGCAGGTGGATGATTCTATTTACAATAATTATCATATTGGTGAAACTTATTATCAGCCTGCATCAACTGAAAGTTCTATAGTTACTGCTGATGGACATAAATACGGCTATAATATCTACGGTGCTAGCGTTACTTATAGTTGGAAACTTGGCAAAGTGGAAGGCGAACTTAGTTTCTATGCCAAAAATATCTTTAACCAACATTATTTTGGTTTTACCGAACCTAATAACGGAGTTGATTACAACAGTTATCAGCCTGCTCCGGGACGCGAATTCTTCGGGAGCTTGAAGTTGAAAATTTAGTATTGTCCGATTTATTATGCTAATAAGAAAGGCTGTCTCCGTTGGCAGCCTTTTTTTATTTTATACCTATATATATATGTTCAAAAGGTCATTTGTTTTAACTTATTTGTATTTCTGAAAAATTTTGTAATTTTGTGCTTCAAATTTAAACTTAAAAGCTATGAATGATTTAAAACAACTTTTGAATGAGTTATATTCCACTTATGTTGCCGGCAATTTGGTGAAAGCTGAAGAGATAGCGCTTCGAGCTTTAGAATTGGACCCAACGTCCGATTATGCCCACATGATTTTGGCTTTAGCATATAAACGCTTAGATAATATTGAAGATTCGTTGAAGTATTTCGATTTAGCCAAGGATATGGCAAGAAAAAACGGCGACATGTTGTTGAATTATGCGGTTGTGAAGTCGCTTAACAATCAGAACGAGGAAGCTTTGGAAATGTTTGAGCTACTTTTGAAAAATATGCCTGATTTTGAATTAGCTTGGTATAACTATGCCTATTGTTTGTTAATACAACAAAAGTGGACAGATGCCCTTAATGCCTTTAATAAAGCGGAGAAGTCGGGTTTTGTGGGGAAAAAATTATATGCTTTCAGGGGAATGTGCTACTATAATCTAAAAAATTATTTGTTGGCTGAAAGAGATTATAATAAAGCTATCGAACAGAATCCTAACGATTTAGGTACATCTTATAATTTAGCGGAGACATATATGGCTAAGGCAGAATGGAAAAAGGCAGTGGAACAGTTTTCTATAATCATTAATAAAGATATTAAATATTCAAGTGCAATGGGCAGACGTTTGTTGGCTCGGGTGAATATTAAAGACGAAAAGGGCAATATCAAAAACCATAAATTAGCTCAGGCTGAGGCAGACAAAATTGTGGAGTTGGGACTCCCCTTTATGAAATATCAAGACAAGGATGGCAACCCATTTAAGATTACTAAAATAGACATTGGTAAGGATGGCTCTATAAATCCATTTGTTATACCCATCAATCCAAAAAAATAATCTAAAGCTTCCAATTTCAATACCTATTTCAAATCATATCAATATATATTTATTTATAAAGAAAAATCTCTTTGATTAAGTCATCGAAATCCTCCGTAAAGCCATCGTACCAATGAAGAAGAAGCGCAACAAACATAAACAACTCAACAATGAGAAGGTTATGCGTGCCCAACATAAGGCTGAATTTATGCGAAAGTTCAAGCATTATTTCGTATTGATAAGCGACGAGCAGACTTACAAGATGATTCCCAACGGTGTGTTGGATAATATCTACGAACGCCGCGCTTCCGCCGTCCGAGTGATTGCTGCAGAGGGGCAAGCGGTTCCTTCTCATATCGTGAAGAATTGTAAAAAGCTGCTTTCGGAGTGGTTGAAAAACATTCGCTTCTCTTTGATAGAAACAAGCACTCAGGAAGAAATCACTGTGGATGATTATTTTACGGTGTTGGTCACTATCATTAGATTTTTGAGAGTTGTTCGCGACGATGATTTCCATACCGTTGCCGAAATCAAGCGCAGATCTAGAAAAGAAGAGTATATGGAAGGAGCATATCAAGTAGCCATGCAAAATCTGTCGGATGTAATAAACTTAATTACTGGATTTAATAACAATTTGGGGCATAGAATCTACTGGGCAACTTTTGAAGTGCTCACATTCATGAATGGCAAAGAGGGAACGTTTCAGATAGTGAAACTTCATAGTTATGTGCCCGAAAAATTTCAGGCAAACATTGATGGAGTGTATCGTCCCGCGTCGCGAGTGGCGTGGGGGGTGAGCATTCCAAATCCATACCTCAGAAAAGTGGATATTGCTGCCAAAGACTTGGGCGGTGTGTTCACCAAATCCAACAAGACTTTCGAAGTATATATCCAAGCCCATGCGCTTCAGCGTTTGAGCGAGCGGCTTGACAATATTCACACCGGCGTTCTTCACAATTTCCTGATAGAGTCGTTGATTCATCCCGTGGTGCATCGCGATGCCTATAAAAATATTTTCATTGAATATCGGCTCGACTATAAGAAAGTGGGATATTTGCTCATCACTTTTTCCGATGCGAAAATTATCGTCAAAACATTCCTATTTTTAACCAATGCTCAAACGCCCGAAGGTGACAAACTCCTCGCCAACACAGGGCTAAGCATAGAAGATACCAGATATCTTTCTATCAACAAACTTAGTGCCTTCATGGCTTCCGACATTGCGGAGAACGAAAAGGTGAAACAGATTTTTATAGACGCCGGATGCGGCAATTTGTTCGACACACCTAAAGATATGGTGGTGGATCCCGAAAAACTCAAAACTCGTTCCATTGCGGCTCTCATCGCTGACTATATAGGCTTAAACGCTGATGATTTTGATTTTGAAGAAGAAACTGATACCGACTTGGAACCTGCCGATGACGAAAATAATCAAAATTCTGAACCTTCCGAACGCTCAGATTCCAATCTAATAACGACAGAAGAAAAAGATACTCAGTCTATGCATATTACCAAATTGAGTGATACAGAAATTGATTCATAAGAATTAAATGCAGAATAGTAGGACTTCTATAGTATTGCATATTTTTTAGAAGTAATTTTGCTTCTTACTCATAACAAAAAAGGCTTGCCCATTCCCGGCAAGCCTTTCTTTTATCACGTAATTTTTATCTTTTGGAAAACAAAACAGAAAGATTATTTATTGAACCACCAATTTCTTAGTGATAGTTTCTGCACCTGAGCTTAGTTGTACCAAATATACGCCTTTTGGATAAGTGGTAAGGTCGAAGGAGGTAGTGGTCATGCCTTTCACATTCAGGATTTGGCTGCTGATGCTTTTGCCCATCAAATCGAAAACAGTCATGGTGATATCTTGAGCATTCGGACCATTGACTGCCACATTCACCATGCCATGACTTGGATTGGGATAGATGTTCACATCATTGCCATTCACGGTCTGCATCATATTCACGCCTGCCAAAGGGTCATAATATTTCAAAATAGAATTGATAAGCTGATTTTGGTCATAATTGCCAACCCAACCCGTTGTGACGCTCGCAAAACCCACTGCCAAACACTGAATGTTTACTCCTGCAGGTTGTAAAAGCGCATCCGTGAAGTCAGTCCAATTTTGTCCGCCATCGGTGCTATAGCCAACGCCTTCAATGGTAGCAGCATCAGGTGAAGTAGCCACAAATTTGTTGGGAGTACTAGGTACATAACACATTGCATAATCATAGAAAGAACCGTTGGGAGCATACACATTCCAAGTGGTGCCTCCATCGGAAGTATATTTCCATGTCCATGTTGTGGTAGCTGTCAGGTAAGTAGCACAGATGATATAATTGGCACTCGAAGCATACACTTTGTTGCCATTATATACAGAACTTGTGAAAGGAGCCGTTGGTGTCACAGCCCAATGCATACCATAATCGGTGGTGCGAATGATTCTGCCATGGTCGGTCATGAAAACTGCAACGCCTGTATTAGGAACTATCGAAGCACATTCTCCTCCATTGTAGCCATACTCGGCAGCAGGAACTGGAGCCACAGAAGTTACCGCAGGAGTCCAAGTGGCGCCGCCATCAGCAGTGTAATAAATTTCAAACAAACTATTTATAGGGTCGCCATAGCAGAAGCCTTTGGTGGTGTTCCAAAATTTTACACCATCGGCAAAAGAACCCGTGTTGTTTAAAATACCTGCAATAGGTGCCCAAGTGGTGCCACCATTGGCAGTGCCCCAAAATGAAGCCACACTCGAAACCGTATCCAAACATGCCACAAAAGCTCTGGTATAGCTGCTTGCTGCAAAAGTGTTTGGCATAATAGTTCCGGTGAGACCGATGGTTCCGGTTGACCAAGTGGTTCCGCCATTCAGGGTTTTCGAGTATGCCCGAATCTTGGCACCTGTGCCGCTGCCATTGAAACCTTTCACCCAAACGTTATTGGCATCAATAATACTGATTTCGTCCACACCGATAGATGTGCCCGAAAAATTCGTGTTTTGCTGTGTCCACGTCTGTGAATTGGCAATGATTGCAACACTAATAAACGTTGCTAAAAAGAATAATTTTTTAATCATAATACGTGTTTTTGGTTGGTGAATACTAATTTTAGTGCAAATATAAGCGAAAAACAAATACACAATACTAAAATTCTAAAAAAAAATCACATCTAACATTAAAAAGCCCGTAAACTCACACTTTATAATTGCATCATAATGGATAATTTATTTGACCATTTTCTTATAAATCTTAGCATTATCACTTGTTGTAAATTCAACAATATACATCCCCGAATGTAATGATGACACATCAATGGCTTGCTGAATATTTTTAGCAGAAATCACTAACTGTCCTGTGGCGTTATAGATATTGATGCCGACACTATTTTTATCCCCTGTATAATCAAAGTTGATTTGATTGCTGAACGGATTGGGATAAACATTCATACCATCGTCCGCCTTATCGAACTGCGCCATGCCTGAAGTGATAAGCGAACCCACCTTCATGCCATTGCCAAAACTGCTAACCCACATCTCATTGAGGTTATAAGGATTGAAAAATACGCGTTCGGGTTGGCGGAAAGGATAGCTTGTGACCAACGTCCAAGTAGGGGTGGTGGCATTCATGTTGGCGCTATACCACAATCCTTGGGTTTCTGTGGTCAAATACGCTTGATTGCTGTTTTGCGGATTGAATGTCATGGAGCTGAGTCTGTCGAATTGCGTGCCTGTCAATTTTGTCCAAGAAGTGCCTCTGTTGGTGGTTTTATACAGACCGCCCAAGCCGTTTGGAGCACCGCCCCAACCACTATAGACGCATACATACCACGTGTTTTGTGAGGCATCTGCCGGGTCAATGATGATGTCGTTGGTCCAATAATACATGCCCACATCGCTCTTATCTGTCCAAGTAGTGGTAGCAGGATCATAGAGAAACACACCGCTGCTGGCAGTAAATGTGCCCGAAGAATTTCTTCTTCCCGAAAAGGTACACACCATTTTGCCATCATTCAACACGCGGATGCACGAGGGATGTCCTTCGGTGCGGGTTGGATTGGCTAATTTGGTCCAGGTGCTGCTGGCGCCCGACAATAAATTGTTGGTGATATAAATGCCGCCCAATTGCGAGCCTTGTGTGCCTCCAAAATGTATCACGGAAGCATACATGCGCTGGGTGTTGTTCGGGTCTAATGCAAGCCAAAACACGGGATGACCAAAAGAATGCAAGGTGGTCCATGTGGCTCCCAAATCGTTAGAAAACACTATCTTGCCATTAGCATCGGCAGCATCTAATTGCGCATCTGCCAAACGGGTGCTTTGATACATATCGTGTATATTGCTGCAAGCACCATAGACAGTGCCGCTGCTCGCCTTTTCCATTCTATATAAAGAATTCACCGAAAAGCCGCTATAGTTGAAACTCCATTTGTTGCCGGCATCCACGCTTCTGATGCCGCCTATATCGCTAAAACATCCCATCATTGTGTTGGCATCCATCCATGCAACTTGCCAACATGTGGTGTTTTCCAAACCAATTGAAGTGTAGGATTGCTTGGTTGGAGTGGAAGCGCCTGCGGGATGTTGGTCGGTGGGGCTAACGTAGGCTTGTCGCCACGAAGTGCCGCCATTGGCAGTGGTTTCCACATGTCCGTAGGTGCCAAACATCACTTTGTTCGAATTGTTGAGCGCTACCGACATACCGAAGCAGGTTTCGCTCCAACTCCAATTTTTGTCGCCGCCATAGCCTTCCCAACCCGTGATGATGTTCGCATTGTTGGTAGTGTTGAACACTTTGGTCCATGTGGTCCCTGCGGTGGAAGTTTTATACACTAAAGGTGCCGACAAAGCCACATCATGTCCCCCCAAATAAATGGTGTTGACATCGTTGGCAGCCATGCCTACATACATGATATAGTCGTTGGTAAAGGTGATGCCCGTTGACTTCGTCACCCAAGTGCCGTTGTCGTTGTCCATGGTGTAAACGCCTTTGGCAAAATTATTGTAATCGTAGGGCATCAAACCATTATACACATCGGCGGTGTTGGCAGTGATGATGGCAAAACGTGTGGTCGCGCCGCTTTTGGCTCCTGCAAATGCCCAAATTTCTTGCCCTGCGGTGATGCCTGTGGTGGTCTGCACCGTGAAGGTAGTGCCACCATTGGTGGAAACTATCAAACCATCATTGGTGCCGATATAGATGTTGTTGCCATCCCACAAAACGCCGCCCATGATGATGCCTGCACCCGTGCTGGCGCAATGTTTCACCAAGCTAAACGAGGTGCCACCATTATTCGAAAACAATATATCGCCATAAGCCCCTATCAACAACTGAAGCGGGTTGTTGTAGTTGGCACTCATTTTATACACATTGCCGTAGGTGGCAACGGAATAGCCTGCAATGGTAGTCCACGTCGCGCCGCCATCGGTGGTTTTCACGGGGTAGCCGCTGTTGCCGTCATTGAAATTGCTATAGGCAATGGCGCTGTTGTTCGTAAACTCGTAGGTGCTAGTGTTGAACACCTGCAGCTTGGAAAAATGCACTTGCGTATAGCTGTTGCCGTAATCTGTAGAGTGAAATAGCTCGCTCATATCGCAACTCACATAAAATTCGTTGTCGTTGGCGGGGTTGATGGTGGGGAAAAACAAAGCGCCACCGCCGCCAATGCCTTTCGGAGTGAAGGATGTAGGTTGTGAAAAGAGGTTCGAGCTGAAGAGCAGCGCAGCCATAAAGGCAAGGCAAAAGGATAGTTTTTTCATGGTGTAAATTTTATTCGCTAAATAGTAAGGGAGTCAAAGGTAGTAATATTTTTTTATTTGAACGACATTTTGCGGAAAAAAGTTGCCATGATATTTTCCATAGGATGCCTAAAGGAGGAGACGGAGCACCCCGAAGAAGCAAAGAAGATGGAGAAGCAAGGAGGGGGATGTATAAATTTAAATTATATATTTGGAGAATAGCTATATATGAATGATGATTAGCAATTCAAAGAAGGTAACTAGCAATTCAAGGAAGGTGACTAGTAATTTTTGAAAGGTAATTAAAAATTCATATAAGGTGACTAGTAATTCAAAGAAGCTTATTAATAATTCAGAGAAGGTGATTAGCAATTCTGAAAAGGTGATTAATAATTCAAAGAAGGTAACTAGTTATTTGAAGAAGGTGACTAGTAATTCGGAGAAGGTGACTAGAAATTATGAAATAGTGACTATGAATTTGTGATAGGTGAGTTTGAAATATGGAGGGCTGATTTTGAAAATTTTATTACGAAGGAAGACAAAAGGAAATAATTTGAACGCTGATGACGCAGATAATTATGATTAAATATGATTTTATGCAGGAATTTAAAAAGATTAAGGCAATGGAAGTGGAAACTTTCTCAGAAAAAGGGCGAGAAGATGGGCGAATGAGGGTGGTTTAAGGTGGTTTTTGAAGGGGAAAATGATGTTTTTTCATGACTAAAGTCATTTTTGGAAGGGATTTTTTTAACGATAGCTACTACAATAGGGTTGGTTACGGTGTTGATTTATAATTGTTTTAGCTATGGCTATTATTTTTTTATGAATTTTTTTTTATTTCATATTGATTTTTTTGTTCAACCTATAATATAAATGTGTATTTTTGCTTTTTATTTATAAACTAAAAATTTAGAAGTTATGAGTTTAAAGTATATTAGAATTGAAGAATTGGGACCTTTTGGAGGTTCTACAAAGGCGTCGTTTGTTACTGATAAGCCTGATTTTATTGATTTTTCGCCGAAGTATGCGGATCCGTTTTTGCCTAATTTTGTTGCAAAATTGGTGCTGGTGGATGAGGTTCATTCGAC
>CAIOYH010000150.1 GCA_903862465.1 uncultured bacterium
GTCTTTCAAAAATATAGAAAGATATTTGACGGCTAAATCCCATTTTTCGGCGCCGCTATAGATATCACCAAGATAATAATACACATAAATATCAAAATCGGGGCACAACTCCACCGACTTCTCGAAATATTTGGTGGCAGATTTCAAATTATAATCCACGCGCTTGAAATTTATCAATCCCAAAAAGAAAAAACATTTGCCGCAGGCGGAATCCATCTCCAACACCTGCTTGAATTGTGCCGCAGCTTCGGGCAATTTCCTATCTTTAAAGTTCTCGAAAGCTTGATTATAGAGTCGCAAGGCTTTTTTATCCGTCACATCTTCGCAGGGACCGTTGGGTTGCGCAAAACCCATTAGTGAGTTGAAGACAAGCAAACCAAAAAGCAGTATGGATATGAATTTATTCTGCATTCCTCATGTTTTTTAAGTAGGTATCAGCCATCACCAAAGCCGCCATAGCTTCCACAATAGGCACCGCACGCGGCACAAAACACACATCATGCCTGCCCGAAGCCGTAAACTCCACCTGATTTGCTTCGCGATCAATAGTTTTTTGTTGTTGCCCGATGCTTGGAGCCGGTTTGAATGCTACATTAAAATAAATGTCCTCGCCATTGGTAATCCCGCCTTGAATGCCTCCCGAATGGTTGGTCAACGTACAAAGTTTTTTCTTTTTAATGATGAATTCATCGTTATGTTGGCTGCCCGTCATGCCTGCTGCCCTGAAACCGGAGCCATATTCAAAGCCTTTCACTGCATTAATCGAAAACATGGCGTGAGCTAATCGTGCTTGCAACTTCTCGAAAATCGGATCGCCCAAGCCGGGTTCGCAACCCGAAATAACGCAACAGATTTTCCCGCCAACGCTGTCGTGATTTGCTTTCACGGTTTTCAATTCCTCCATCATTTTTTCGCTTATCGCGATATCAGGACAGCGGACAATGCTTTCCTCTATAGATTCGGGTTTGATTTCTTTATAAGATTTATCTAAAGAAACCGTCCCGATTTGATTCACGAAGCCGTAAATCGAAATGCCGAATTGATGCAACATTTGTTTGGCAATAGCGCCTCCCAAAACAACAGCCGCAAAGATGCGAGCCGAAGCTTGAAGCTTGCCTGCACTCACCGTGGTGCCATATTTTGCAAAATACGTGAAGTCAGCATGTGAAGGTCTGAACAAAGCATCTAAATTCAGATAGTCGTCGCTTTTCACATTGAAATTTGGGATGGTAAATGCGATGGCGCCTCCTGTGGTTTTGCCATCCATGACGCCTGAAAGGATTTCGAAAGCATCCATTTCTTTTCGTGGTGATGAAAAAAAGTCATTGCCGGCACTGCGACGGGCAAGTTCTTTCGTCAACAAAGATTCATCAATAATCAATCCTGCCATGCATCCATCAACGATTCCGCCAATAGCTTTGCCATGCGAATCGCCAAAAACCGTTATTTTAAATACATCTCCGAAAGTATTGCTCATGCGACAAATTTAAGCAATAACGACACACCAAAAGATATAGTATCTTTTTAAAAAATGAACAGATTTATTAACAAGAGAAAATAGATTTAGCGCACCAATATTTTCTGAGTATGATTGAAAGAATCTGACGAAAGTTTTAGGAAATAAATGCCTTGTGCCAAACCTTTCAAGTCAAGGGTTTTGTTCAACAAACCTCCCACGGGATAAACAGGAATGGCAATCAATTTCTCGCCCAAAGCATTCATCAATTCAACCGTAATGATGTCATCATGATTCACATTGGCTTCAATTTTTATGGCATCAGTTGTTGGATTTGGATAAACGCTCACGGAAGCATGTTGGTTTTCCTCGACACCAAGTGGCATGGACGAATAGGTTAAATCCCATCCATTGTCGGTGCACAAGCCATTTGTTTTAAAAAGAATCAATACCTTATCGGTATAAACAACCAAGCTCTGAGGAGGCGTTGCTGCTGTGTAGGAAGCAACCTCTGTGTTGGCGGTTTCATCATATATCTTCACAAAATCCTCATCAATCGCCATGCTAAAAGAATTGAAATTGATAGAGATTGTTGAGATGACGGGTAAATTTATGCGCCAATGGCAAAAACTATTATTATTATATTTATTTGTATCGCTCCCATCCGAAATCGTTCCGCTTGGCGTGGTCAATTCTTGCATACTTGTGCAAAAAGTGGTAGGTTTCGCTGTATAGGTCAACAGCCAACCATTGGCAACATTGGCACCATCCGTAGTGAAACGCACCAAGACTTTTGTTCCTGTGGAAGTAATCTCAGCAGGTAAAGCATTTCCTGAATAAACACCCAACACAGGAGCGTCAATCGTTGCACCATCATAAATAGTAACGATATCGTTGGTAGCTTCCGTTTCGAAACGATTGAAGGTAATTTTGATATTGTCAATAACATCCGTTGGAGCGATTAACCAAGAACAATCGAGGTTATTTAGATAATTATACTTTGGGGAGCTGCCATCTTCAATAGTTCCATAAGCAGATTTCAAGGTTTTTTGCGCACCACAGTTTGGAGGAAAATTGCTTGCCGGATAAGAATTCAGTATCGCTTGTTGCCCATCATTAAAGGTATAGCCGGGGTTCAGGTTATCCACATAGTAATATCCATTATAGGAACCGCTCCACCCCCAATTGAAATGAAAATAATTCGAACTTTGATATCCATCACACACAAAAGCATGACCGCCTCCGGGTCCATAACCTGCATATTGAATCGGCATTTTATTATCGAGATTTGTTTTCAACAAATTAGCCCAATTGATTGCCGCATAACTTGATTTGTTGAACAATTGTGTTGTAGATGAATATCCAAAATTGTTTTTCATGGCATTGGCATCATCATCCATATAAGCACCTGAACCATCAGGACTATACATCATATCAATAGCAATTCCCAAATGAGATTGTAGTTGCGCCATATCGAAGTTATATTTGCCGCTCGCATCATTTTGCATATAGTCCCAATTATAAGTGGACCCGCTAAAGTCGGCAGAAAGATAACCATAATCGGAATTATACCCATGTGAGCCTGTCCCATGCTCGGGATAACGATAATAATACATCACCTGAGCCATAGCAGTAGCCACACAACCCGACCACACATGCCCATCCTGCCCTGCGGGATCTTCAGGACATAGATAATTGTAATAACGTCCTTGATCCCATGTTGACATCAACAAAGGCTCGGTTGATTTGGCACTGCTTTTCTGCATATTTGGAGTAAAATCACTTGAAGTATATTCACTCCAAAGTGTAGCAATTTCAGTATTGGCATGTAAAGCATTTTTCTTTACATACAGAATTTGTTGCGCGCGTCCATCCATCCACCATTTGAATTCAGGTGAAACGATTTCAGTATTGAATCCACCCTCAAAAGAATATGCCAACACAGGAATCACATCATCATCCGCAGCAACAATAATAAAACCTTTCTGTGCAGAGAAAGCATAATACATGGCTTCGTTTTCGGCAAATTGCGTATAAACCAATTTGAGTTGGGTAGCCATCTTCACATCCTTTCTCATCGTGAGAGATTTCTCCAAATAGAAATTCTGCGCCAACTTCTGAGCCTTTTGAGCATCAATATGTGAAGCAAAAACTGAGAAAGTGCAGAGTGCTACTAATAAAAAATGGATAAATAGTTTTTTCATAAAATATTTTATTCTAAAATGATTTTTTTGATACAAGTTTCAGCATTGGTCGAAATCTTCAATACATACAAACCTGCTTTAAATTTGGAAACATCCAATGTTTGAGATGCGTTTCCAGCAGGAATAGTAACTACATCGCAATAAACAACCCTCCCTTCCATAGAAAGAAGCGTAAATGTAATATTTTGTTTTGTGGTATTCTGAAAAGAAATGTTCACCAGGTCTGTTGCAGGGTTGGGAGCAACAATTACATCGGATGATATGGAATTATAATCTTCTATTGAGTTTGAGACCGTATATGTCGCACTAAAGCCCTGCGCCATTAATATATCATACGATTTGAATAAAACTTGCATGGAACCTGAATAGCACGTAATATCGTTAGGGATAGTTGAGCCTGTTAGATTGGCAATTTCAATACCGTTGGTGATGTCATTTACTTTCACATAATCGCCAGGGGCAATATCAAACGCATTGAAGTGTAATAGCATTGAAGTCGCTCCCGGAGGTACCATTTGCCATCTGCAGAGCGCATTGGGATGATACTTGAAAGAACCGCTACCATCAGAGAAGCTTCCTAAAGCTGCCGTATATTGTTTCAGTCCGGAACAATATATCGGTGTTGTAGTAGTGTAAGACGCCAACCACCCATCAGAATTAATACTCTCGTTTGTGATAAATCTTACTAACATTGATTTGCCTGTAGAGGTTATCATGGAAGGCAAATTCGAACCCGAATACGTGCCTAATATTGGAGCAGCCGTAGTTGTTCCATTATATACTATCACTCTATCGGAATCACTTTGGGTTTTGAATTCTAAGAAAGTCAATTTAATATTAGTTACAGAATCATTGGGTTGAATCAACCATTGGCAATCTGAATAGTTTTTATAATTAAACAACGGTCCGCTACCATCGCCAAATGTTCCTTTAGTGCTACGCATAACTGCATTTGTGGTGCATGAGTTGAAGTTCTCGTAAGTAGAATCAGGATAAAAGTTTAGAATTAACTCATGGTCGAGGGTAAAGTCATTACCGGCGGGCGTCAAATTGTCTATCATAAAATATCCATCGTTGGACCCACCCCACCCCCAATTAAAATGAAAATAACTTGTGTCTTGATATCCATCGCACACAAAAGCATGTCCTGAGATATTGTTTGTATCAGCCCAACCTGCATAATATAAAGGTTTCTTTTGGTCGAGATGATCAAAAATAAGTTGTTTCCAATCGGCGTGTGTAGCAGTATCTCTGAAAATATATTGGCAGTTGGGAGAATATTTGAAATACGTTCGCAATGAGTAGGCAGCTTTATGATTAAACATCCCCGAACCATTAGCACCAAAATCCATATCCACAGAAACTCCTAAATGATACAGCAAGGTAGCCACCGCACTGTCATTAGAGCGTTCGGTAACTTCCAAAGGCATACTTTCCCAATAATAGTTTGTATTGGCAAAATTGGCAGACAAGGTTCCGAAGTTTGGATGTGTATAAGTATAGGAACCCACACCCTGTTTGGGCCATTGATAATAATTCATAATCTGTCCCATAGCCGTAGGCACGCAACCTGACCAACATTTGCCATCGGGACCGCCAATGGTGTCGGGACAGTATTCGTTATAATATTTCCCTTGATCCCATATCGTATGTAATAAAGGCACTAAAGCCTTCATGGGTGCTTTATTTTGCAAAGCAGTGAAGTTCTCTGATAAATACTTCGCCCATTCCGTCACAACAGAAGTTGTTGCAGGGAGATTTTGTTCAATAACGAGGCGCAATTGTTTTTCATAATCCTGCATCCAATGATTGAAAGCGGGGGCTTGGTTCAGTTCAGAATAGCGACTGTTGAAACCATAACACAAAACAGGACTCACAGCATCGCTTGCCGAAACTACAATATAGCCTTGATATGTAAAATTTATAATGTAATATAACGTGGTACTTCCAAACGTCTTCTTACTGATATTATCAACATGAATATCTACAAAATCAATATGATTTTGCAGATTAATGTGTTCGTAGTAGAAGTTTTTTCCAACGATGAGGGCTTGCTGCTCTGTGATGTTTTTAGCGAAAGCGTTCGCGAATGCAAAAACAAACAATACTTGAAGCAGCAAGTGTTTCTTCATAGAAAAAATTTTACGATGGGTTCGTGAATGTCCGTAAGCGCATTATTCAATCACAATCTTTTTGCAAACGGTCTGCTTGTCGCCAATTATTCTGAGCAAATAAACTCCTTGAGCTAATGTACTTGTTTCAATGGTTTTGTTATAGTTTCCAGAGAAATTGCTCAATATTTCGCTATAAACAGCTACACCAGAAATGGTATTCATCTCCACCCTTAAATTTTCTGAATTGTTGGCTAAGAAGTGAATATTCAATACTTCCTTAGTTGGATTTGGATAGATAGAGAGACCTATAAGGTTGGAGTTTTCACTGATACCTATTCCCGATGCTTCAGAAGTATAGTCAAGGCTGAAACCAGGAGCATTGACATATCCATCGGATTTGAACAATACCATTATTTTGCTAGTAGTGTACGTAGCACTTGCAGGAATAGTGGTTCCTGTATAGTTTGCCAATTCAGCATTCGTCACGCCATCATATATTTTTACAAAATCACCAGTACCCACATTTATAGCAGTGAAGTTTATTGTTATAGAACCTGCATTGGGAGGAGAAATAATCCATCTGCATAAATAATTATAGGAATAATTATCGGTGCCGCTGCCATCTGCAACAGTTCCGCTTGGTGTTGTTAATGTAACCATGCCACTACAATAGGCTGGAAAGGTACTGCGATAAGTAGCTTTCCAACCTTGAGCCACCACGCTGCCATTGGTTTGAAAACGAACCAACATGGTAGGACCCGTAGAAACGATACTTGCAGGTAAAGTACTTCCCGAATAAATACCCAAAACAGGTGCAGAAGTTGTGCTACCATCATAAACAGTAACAATATCATTGGTGGCTTCCGTTGCCATGGTCAGGAAAGTTAATGTGATTTTTGTCACGGTTTCTGTAGGAGAAATCAGCCACATACAGTCGTTATTGTTTTGATAATTGGAGGATCCGCTGCCATCTTCAATAGTTCCTGTGGTGTATGTCACCGTTTTTGTTCCTGTGCAGTTAGATGGGTAGGAAGCTGTAGGCGGAAAGAAATTATAAACCACACCATGGCTCTGCGAAAAAGTATATCCGCCTGCTGAAAGATTTGAAATGGCAAAATATCCATTAGCACTGCCGTCCCATCCCCAATTCATATGAAAATTGTTGCTAGCGTCATAACCATCGCAATTCCATGCATGACCACCACCTACAGGGTCGCTTCCTGAATACTCTAATGGATGATTGGCATCAAGATTACTCTTTAGTAAGTTTGCCCAAGTTGTCGCATTGTAGCTTCCCGAGTAATCGGTATAGGTACATGAATTGTCGTAACGGAAATGGCTTTTCGCGGCATTTGGAACACTTTGTGTCATGGCTCCAGAACCATCGGCAGCATAATTCATGTTGACAGAAATACCACAATGATAGCATAGTAAAGCTACGGGGTTGTTATAGTTTCCAAGGCTTTCGAGCATATTATCCCAATTATAAGTCGTTGTTCCGTAGTTTACGACGCCATGTGTACCTAAACCCATAGCAGGATAGCGATAATAATACATTATCATCGACATAGCAGTAGCCACACAGCCTACAACCGCTTTATCATCGGGACCGCCTGTGGCTGTCGGACAATAATAGTTGTAGAATTTGCCTTGTCCCCAAGTGGATGTCATCAAAGGGGCTACTACTTTCGATTTAGCAAGATTAATGTTGTTTTCATTTCTGCTTTTATAATAATTCCATGAAGCAGCGATTTCGGTACTAGCCATAACATTGTTTTGTAACACAAATTCAATATTACGTTTCACCTCGCTCAACCAATATTGTAAATTTTCCGGGATGTTTGATGCATCAAAGTTCGATTCATACGAATATCCTATCACAGGAGTCATATTATCGTCGCCACTAACGATGACAAAACCATTTTTGTTGATGTTAAATACATAATATAGGGGTAAATCACCAAAAGTTTCGGTGTAAGTTCCTGTGATTTCTATGCCTTTAAAATCGGTAGGAATAAATTGATTTACATGTTCGCAATAATATGATATCCCGACAGTTTGTGCTGTTTGAGGTTCAACTCTTTTTGCTTGAACATTCATTAAAAATAATGCTGCAATGCAGAATAATATGGTACGTTTCATGGTTGTGTGTTTTTTTTTACAAAAATAGTTATAATTTTGCAGTTTGAACCTAATAAAATAAAATTTCTTAGCCTTTAACACAACTTTAACTCCCTCAGTAGTTTATGAAATTGATAATTAAGAATATTAAAGAGCTTGTCATGGTAGAATCGAAAAGCAAAGCTCAAAATTTGAAAAGAGCGGGTCATTTGATGAAGACCTTGAGAACCATCAAGAATGCATATTTGTTGATTGATGACGACCGCATTGTTGATTATGGCAAAATGAATGAAATTGACCTGTCGCATATTTTAAATCAAACTACGTATTTACAAATTGACGCCACAGACCGTATGGTTTTTCCGAGCTTTTGCGATTCTCACACCCACTTGGTGTATGCCGGCAGCCGTGAGACTGAATTTGTGGATAAAATCAGAGGGATGTCGTATATAGAAATTGCTCACAAAGGCGGCGGCATTTTGAATTCAGCCAAACTGCTGCACCAAACTTCTGAAGACGAACTTTACGACAGTGCTTTTGCCCGTTTGGAAGAGATGAAATGGTGGGGAACGGGTGCCGTTGAAATCAAAAGCGGCTATGGGCTGACCACAGAAGATGAATTGAAAATGTTGCGTGTTATCAAACGTCTTAAACGCAATTCGCCACTTACGATACGCGCTACTTTTTTGGGAGCTCACGCCGTGCCTGCTCATTTTAAAGCAGACCAAGCGGAATATGTGGACTTGGTGATTAACGAAATGATACCGCAGGTGGCTGCCGCTAAGTTGGCGGATTTTATTGACGTGTTTTGCGATCGAGGCTTTTTTACGGCTGAAGAAACCGAACGTATCCTGATGGCAGGCATGAAGCATGGTTTGCAGGCTAAAATTCATGCCAACGAGTTGGGATTTACAGGCGGGGTTCAGGTGGGTGTTAAGTATAATGCCTTATCGGTTGATCATTTGGAATGCGTGGGCGATGCGGAAATTGAAGCTTTGTTGGGGAGCGACACCATGCCTACTTTGTTGCCCGGGACGGCATTTTTCTTAGGATTGCCTTATGCTCCGGCTCGTAAGATGATAGACGCAGAGTTGCCTGTGGCTTTGGCAAGCGATTTCAATCCGGGCTCGTCGCCTTCGGGTAATATGCAGATGATATTGGCGATGGCGTGTATCAAGTTAAAGATGTTGCCGGAAGAAGCCTTACATGCCACGATGATCAATGGAGCTTATGCGATGGGTGTTTCCGACGAATTGGGCAGCATCGGTCTCGGTAAGATTGCTAATTTGTTTATCACTAAGCCTATTCCTAACTATCAGTACATGCCTTATTCCTATGGAGATAATAAGGTGGATATGGTGATATTGAACGGGAAGGTGCAGAAGTAAATTTAGTCAATAGATTTACCGTTCCATACATTATCATCAGCTAATATATATTTATAGGTAGCAGCAACGATATTTGCTGCAGCGTCTTCTCTCATTGCATTAGCTAAAATTTGCAATGCACTCCATCTACAGAAATCTAATACGGAAAATTCTAATGCTCTGTTGTCGCAGCATAATAGAGCTGTGCCCGAATTGGGCGTTGTTATTTCTCTATCTAAATATAATATAAAAAATTTCACTCCGTCTTTAACCTAAAGACCAATTCAGAAAGCATTTACTATGCTTGATTTTTCTCTTATCTCCATAGAGAAAACAAAATCTCTTCTTATTATTTAAAACACTAAGACTGCGATAAGTCTCAATTTCATGAAAACAGCTCAAACGAAGCATGCAGTAACTAAATTGAGACTTAAGATTTATTTATATCTTCATGAAAAAACATAAAATCTTATATGGATATCAAAAAAGAAGCATTGGATATCTAATTTGACTCTTCAGATAGATGTATATTTTCTTCAGAAAACTTAAAATCCCATGGGGATAACTCGAATGAACGATGCGGTGACTAATTTGGACGATGTGGTGATAAATTTGAACGATGCGGTAATTTAGCCTAAGCTTGCGGTGATAAAAAAGGTCATTGCGGTAAGAATTTTGGGTGTTGCGGTGACAAATTTGGGCGTTGCGGTAAGAAATTTGGACGTTGCGGTAAGAAATTTGGCCGTTGCGGTGGTAAATTTGGCAGTTGCGATGACAAATACCTGCCATTTTGGCAGCCGCAAGGGAAGGTGAAGCTACCGCATGGGCTGTTTAATTTTCCGCATGTTTCTTATTAAATGCCGCAAAATTCGCCTTACTTTTCTCAAGCTCCAAATTCCTCTTCATAAGATCCAAATTTCAAATTCCAAGCTCCAAATTCCAAGGCGCAAGCGGCGAATGTTTCGTCGCAAGACAAAGATCTCGCATCTTAAGACCCAAATATCAAATATCAAGCTCCAAATTCTAAGGCGCAAGCGACGATGATATCACCTCAAATTCCAAATTCCAAATCCCAAGTTCCAAATTCCAAGACGCAAACGACGATTATATCGTCATAAATTCCAAATTTCAAATCCCAAGCTCCAAATTCCAAAGCGCAAGCGATGAAAGTATCGCCACAAATGAATATTTATTTATATGTAAAGATTTTTTTGCTACCGAGAAAAAAGAATTCTCCGTTTCTCTCTATGTTCTCCGTTTCTCCGTGTTCAATTATCTCAAAGCTATTACACGGAGATACACCGAGAATGCACGGAGATGCACCGAGAAAAAAAAATGAGCTTCACGAATCAACGTAAAGCTCATCTCAATCAAAATAAAATAAATCCCAAGCTCCAAATTCCAAATCCCAAATACCAAAATCTACGCCCCTATGTTACCTCTATAAAAAATAAGCTCCAAATTTAAAATCCAAAGCTTCAATTTCCAAGGAACAAATCTCAATTCATAAATCTCAAATCTAAAATTTTATGTACCTATGTGTCTATGTGGTAAAGCAAATCAAAATTCTTAAATCTCAAATCTAAACTCTCAAATCTTAAATCTAAATTCTCAAATCTAAAATCTCAAATCTAAAATCTCAAATCACTTCTTGAAGTACGCAATCGTCCTTTCCAGTCCCTCTCTGAGCTGCACTTTCGGTTCCCAGCCCAATTCCTTTTGCGCCAGGCTGATGTCGGGTTTCCGTTGCAAAGGGTCGTCGGACGGAAGCGTCTGATAGATTATCTTTGATTTCGAGTTGGTTAGAGCTATCACCTCTTGCGCCAGTTCCAATATCGTGAATTCGTTCGGATTGCCCACGTTGACGGGACCAATGAACTCCTGTGGCGTATTCATCATGCGTATCATCCCCTCAAGCAGGTCGTCAACATAACAAAAGCTACGCGTTTGCGACCCATCGCCATACACCGTAATATCTTCACCCTGCAAGGCTTGCATGATAAAATTCGACACCACCCGACCGTCGGCAGGGTGCATCCGAGGTCCGTAGGTATTGAAAATACGGATGATTTTTATGTCCACATCGTTTTGCCGATGGTAATTCATGAACAACGCTTCCGCACATCGCTTCCCTTCGTCGTAGCAGGCGCGCAAACCAATCGGATTCACGTTGCCCCAATAGGTCTCCGTCTGCGGATGCTCTATCGGATCGCCATAAACTTCGCTCGTGGAAGCCTGCAAGATGCGCGCACGGATACGTTTCGCCAGCCCAAGCATGTTGATGGCGCCCATCACCGACGTTTTGATGGTTTTAATGGGATTATATTGATAATGAATGGGCGAGGCAGGACAGGCAAGGTTATAAATTTGGTCCACCTCGATAAAAAAAGGCATCGTAACGTCGTGGCGTATCATCTCAAAATATGGGTTATCCAACAGATGCACAATGTTTTGCTTCTGTCCGGTGAAATAATTGTCCAGACAAATCACCTCGTTGCCCTCTTTGAGCAGCCGTTCGCAAAGATGCGAGCCCAGGAAGCCCGCACCGCCCGTTACCAATATCTTCTTTTTCATAATTTAAAGCGCTGTATCAATTCCAATGCAATAATAATCAAAACCTTCCGCCTTCATCGCCGCCAATTCATAAATATTGCGCCCGTCGAACACCACAGGCGTGCGCAAGCGTTCCTTAATCAAAGCGAAATTGGGCGCGCGAAACTCTTTCCATTCGGTGATAATCAGCAGGCAATCAGCATCAATCAGCGCGTCGTAAGCATCTGTAACTAGGGTAACTTTCGAGCCCAAACGACGTTCAGCTTCTTCCATAGCGGCAGGGTCATACGCCTTCACGCTTGCCCCATCGGCTAAAAACTTATCAATAAGCACCAAAGCGGGCGCCTCGCGCATGTCGTCGGTCTCCGGTTTGAACGAAAGACCCCACATCGCGATAGTTTTTCCTGTCAGATTGCCCCCGAAATATTTCGCTACCTTATTATATAGCACACTCTTTTGCGAATCGTTCACATCTTCCACCGATTTGAGCACCCGAAGGTTATAGCCATTTTCATCGGCAGTTTTGATGAGCGCCTTAACGTCCTTTGGGAAACATGAACCGCCATATCCGATGCCCGGATAGATAAATTTGTTACCGATACGGCTGTCGGAGCCGATGCCTTTGCGCACCAGATTTACGTTAGCGCCCATGATCTCACATAAATTAGCCATATCGTTCATGAAGCTTATTTTTGTTGCCAGCATCGCATTGGCAGCATACTTCGTCATCTCGGCAGAGGGTATGTCCATAAAAATTACGGGGTGCCCGTTCAGGGTGAAGGGTTTGTAGAGCTGTTTCATCACCCCCTCTGCCCGTTCTGATTCCAGCCCCACCACAATTCTGTCCGGCTTCATAAAATCGTCAATCGCGTCGCCCTCTTTCAGAAACTCGGGGTTCGACGCCACGTCAAATGGCACACTCATGCCTCGCGCAAGCAACGCCTGCGAAATCGCATGTTTCACCTTCACCGCCGTACCCACCGGAACAGTGCTTTTGGTGACCACAAGTGTGTAATCATCAATATATTGACCCACCTCAGTCGCCACGCCCAACACATGTTTCAAATCGGCGCTGCCATCTTCGTCGGGAGGCGTGCCCACGGCGATAAAAACCACCTCCGCGCCGGGCAAAACTGCCTTCAAATCGGTCGAAAAATGCAGACGATTCTTCTCCACATTGCGATGAATCATCGTGTCGAGCCCCGGCTCATAAATGGGGAGTATCCCCTTCTTCAAATTCTCTATCTTGCGGACGTCAATGTCCACACAAACGGTGTTTATGCCCACCTCGGCAAAGCACGTACCGGTCACCAAACCAACGTATCCCGTGCCAACTACTACTATTTTCATATCTTGTATATTTTTGTTTATATGTATTAAATTTTCGGCAAAATTAAGCATTATGGGTGAAACTGCATGATTGTTTTTGTTTTATTTTTCTTTAGGGAAGAGGAGATGAAGGGAAAATTACGGGATTTGGAGGGGGATTATTGGCTTCGCAAAGTTCATATTTCATAGATTAAATTCTTTTTTTCTTAAGTTTAGAAGGATTTTGCCTGCAATCAAAAACGGTTAAGATAACCACAAGGTGCTTATCTATCATGTAAACGATTTTATAGTTACCTTCAACCAAATATCTAACTTCTACAATGCAATGTTTTAGCAACTCTTCGACCTGTCCGGCTCTTGGAGCTTGCTCCAGCATCAACGAACGGTCAACTATCGTATCGGTAATTTTGTTTGCGACACTCCCACCGGCTTTTTCAGCAAAATAATCATGAATATTTTGCAATTCAGCGATGGCAGATTCAGTCCAAATAACAATTACTTCCATCTCGCAATATCTTTTTTCAACTGCTTGGCTGTTGTAACTCTATCATTCCTATAATCATCTATCCCATCACTCACCCGCTGTTCGTATTGCACCAACGTCATCGGTTTAATTTCCGTTTCCAACATCCGCATGCGCTCTTCTCTCAGCAATGCTTCCATTTTATCCAACAGAAGATCGTTGTCCAATCGGATAAGATCCTGAATTATGTGCAGCTTTCTAATTTGTAGGTCCATAACAGTATTTTTTTTTAGCAAAATTACAAAAAATCTTATTTCTATCTATATATTATATGTATCAATTAAAAAATCTCTTATCCGAATGATATATTTTCATAAAACATTATCTTTTTATTCAATCACAGCCAACAGATTGTCCACTAGACGACTCGCGCCAATGCGGAACAGTTTTGGATTGAGCCATTTGTCGCCCAAAATGTTTGCCACAATGTTATAATATCGCAAAGCGATGTCGGGCTGCGAAATGCCGCCGGCAGCCTTAAAGCCCACGCGGATGCCGCTTTTCGTATAATAGTCCAAAATCGTGTCACACATAATGATGGCAGCCATCTCAGTGGCAGCGGGTTGTATCTTTCCGGTCGAAGTCTTTAGGAAATCGGCTCCCGCCTCAATCGCAATTTCGCTCGCCTTGCGGATAAGCTCGGGTTTCAGCAGTTCACCCGTCTCCAAAATCACTTTCAAAGTCTTTTTTTTGCAAGCCGCTTTGATGAGACCTATCTCATTGTACACCGTAATGTCGTCCCCTTCCAACAACTTTCCCCGCGAAATCACCATGTCAATCTCGTTAGCACCAGCGTCCAGTGCAAAATAAACTTCTGCTTGTTTCAACACAATATATAATTGTCCCGAGGGAAATCCACCTGCCACAGCCGCCACCTTTATGTTCTTGCCTTTCAATTTATTCTTGCACAGCCTGACGAAAGGCGAATAAACGCAAACCGCTGCCACCTTCGGAATTCCACGTTCAATATCTTCAATGCCAAAAGCTTTTTCGCAGAGCGATGTGATACTCTCCGTGGTGTCCGAGCCTTCCAGCGAGGTCAAATCCACTAGACCAAGCAGCTCACGATAAATCTCTTGCGTAGTCTTCGTGGGATGAGGCGTCGTCGCCAAAGCTTCTATGCGCTCCTGCCATGCCGCTTCCGTCAGTATTGGGTAATCCGAAAATGTAATCATAACTTCAATAGTATTTTTTGATGATGATAATGTGCTTTAATTTATATCAATTTTCGCGAAGCAAATCGCATCTAAAAACTCTTTTTTTTCAAGAATATTATTTTTTATGGGATGTGTCTCATAAATTATTTCTACTTTCGAACACTTTTTTCGAAATGAATGTTTTATCAAACGAATACAAAATTATGGAACATAAAAAGAATTTATTGGGATGGATAGCGCTGTTTTTGGGTGTTGCAATAGTTATTGTGCTGCTTTATGTGAAGTTTTTAGCAGAGAAACGTCTAGAATCTGTAGCCGGAATGCTCAATCGCTTAGGCGAATCGGAGATTTTCTATACCGTACATGTGCAAGACACACTTGATATCTCCACCGCCTTCACTATAGCGGAAAAAGTTCCGGTTGTAGTGCAAATGCGCGTAAAGTATGACTTGGATTTCAAAGCCGATATCCCGATTGACCAACAAATTCAGACGCCCATCCATCTCGTAGTGAACCAAAACATAAAGGTGGACACGGGTTTTCTGTTTAAAGACAAAATCATCGTGCCGCTCAACGAAATTGTTCATGTTGATCAGAAGTTTCTTATACCGACAAACTCGAAAAAGTCAAAGGGAATTCGAGTTCCGATAGTCGCAGACATTCCTTTGAAACAACAAATCACGCTCGACATAAAGAATCCCATCCCCGTCAGTGCCGAAATCCCAATTAAGATACCTATATCGCAAACCATCCCGGTGCAAATAACCCTGACCATTCCTGTTGACCTGAAAATCCCGTTGGATATTCCGGTCAACAGCCAAGCAGTGATATCTTTCCCACAGACATTGCCTGTCAAGGGAAGGATACCGATTTCGTTGGATATTCCGGTGCGCATTCCGCTATCCGCAACGCCCATCAAGTCGAAAGCAGATTCAATTGCCTTTCAACTTAAGAGTCTGCTGAAACCTTAACTGACGCGAAATCCAAGAACAATAAATAAAAGAAAATAGCAAGGAAAAAGTCCTGAAAATCATCAGGACTTTTCCGCGCTGCCGATTAAACTTTCTTCAGATGACTACTCTTAATCATCAAATTCTCTAAACCTTTAGCCTCAAATTCTTTCACATACTTCTCCGTAAGAGGGTCGAGCATATCAATCTTAGCCTCCATGCTCATCGCATCAGCCTCTTTGCCTAACTTCACATGTAAATCACGTTCAGCAAGACGATAAATCAGGTGATCCCAAAAACTATCTTCTTCATAATCTTCAACGATGTCAACCACTTCGTCCTCAAAATCTCCCGATGGCATATAAAGATCCATCTCTTTATTATGCTCCATCAACTTGCCGAGACCGATTTCTTTGCTCTGCGCAAAAATTGTTTGCACCAATTCGTTTAACACCATGTTCTCGGGTTCGTCAATCACCCAATCGCCAAGATAAACGAGTTTCAGCAGCTCTTTATACTGCTCTTTTGTCAATTCTAAATTCACTTTTTTCATGTTTTCTATTTATTTGATTTTACTATTTACTATAAGGAGAATTTCTGCTTCCGCATCTTTCGCTTGCTGTTCAATCATAGCCCCGCGCGCTAAAATATCGTTCACAAAAGCCATATCTTTCAAGCCCGATGCATTGATTTTCACATTGAGAAATGCCCCCATCACCGCCGACCGTGCACACAGAGCCCCCACGCCTGCATCCGTAACCGAATTGGGGTTCCCAACATCCGCCATAGCTTTGATAATGGGCATGCTTGCTAGGGCTTTCTCCATCGTCTTGAATGGAATTTCCGTCGCATAACGGGTAGCATCCTGTATCGCTGCATCGCGGATAGATTTTTCTGCCTCCGTTGCCTTCGGAAGTCCAAATGCGTCCATTATCTTATTAAATGAGTTCGTATCTTCATCCACAAGCGCCAAAAGTTCATCTTTAAGCTGTTGTCCGGCTGCCGCCCAATCCGAAAACTCTTCCCAACGTGCATCCCAACCTGCCTTATGCGAAGATAAATTCGCCACCATCGTCGCTAAAGCAGCACCCAAAGCGCCCATATATGCCGCAATACTGCCGCCCCCCGGCGCCGGAGATTCCGAAGCTGTTTCATTGGCAAAGCCTTTACAGGTGAAATCAATAAGTCGCTTCGCTTTATGAATGTTGGAGTCTTCCATCACATATTCTATGATCTTCTCTCTCGGATTAAAAGGCTTCAGGTCGTCCAATCCTAAACTCTTCACCGCAATCTTTATCAGTTCCTCCTCCGAAACGCCCACCGAACGTTTTTGTTTCATCAGAAAATACTTTCCCGCATCCAACATCGCCTTCAAAGGAACCAAACCCACCAATTCCGACCCTGTAACACGCATCCCGCGTTCTTGTGCCTTCGTACAAGCTTCCTCAAAAGCAGCATGCACCGAAGTAATGCTGATGTTCGTCAAATTGATAGAAACCTGCGCTATGCCATACTCCTCGATAAACCACCCGATAGCCTTGCAAGCTTTCAATGTGCCCGGGATGTTTATTTGATTGCCCGCCGCATCTTTCATAATCTTCCCGACAGGTGAATCTCCTTCACGTTTCGGGCGTCCCTTTTCGCGAATGTCAAAAGCCACAGCATTTGCCCTCCGAGTAGAGGTGGTGTTTAGATTAACATTGTAAGCCACCAAGAAATCACGAGCACCAACTGCTGTCGCGCCTGCCGTTGCATTAAATTCCGCAGGACCAAAATCAGGCTTCCAATGCGGATCCGATAGTTTCTTCTGCAAACCTTCATATTCGCCTGCCCTGCACGTTGCGAGGTTCTTGCGTTCATCTGTGTAAGCAGCATTTTCATAGCAGTACACAGGAATATTCAGTTCTTTACCCACCTTTTCGGCTAATTTACGCGCATAGACCACCGTTTCGTCCATCGTTATCCCCGAAATCGGAACAAAGGGACACACATCCGTGGCACCCATCCGTGGGTGCTCGCCTTTGTGTTTGCGCATATCAATAATTTCAGCAGCTTTCTTGATGCCTCTAAATGCCGCTTCAACAATTGCGTCAGGCGCGCCGACTATCGTCACCACCGTGCGGTTCGTGGCTTTTCCCGGATCAACATCCAATAAAGTAACGCCTTCAACAGTCTCAATTTGATCGGTAATTTGTTTAATGATTCCCATGTCATTGCCTTCGGAAAAGTTGGGAACGCATTCTATAATTTGTTTCATGATGAAAAATAGTTTTATTTGGGCTGCTAAATTAATAGTTTATGATAATATACGCGCATTTTATTTTAAAATAATTTCTAAGGCACTAAATATCATGGTCGGAAAGCATGGGAATTCAAGCTTTTAGAAATAAATATGCAAATAGTTTATTTTTTCCTAGAAAATATTAATTTACTTTTATAATTTTGCAGATTAATCGTTAAGGTAAAACATGAAGACGTCTTTTTATTCAATAATAACAGGTTCAGGGAGATACATTCCTACAAAGTTGGTGAAGAATGAAAATTTTTTGACCCATAGATTCTTAAATGCATCGGGAGAGGAATTTCCTAAGACCAATGAAGAAATAATTCATAAATTTAAGGAGATTACAGAGATCGAAGAAAGAAGATATGTGGAGGACGAATACGTAACTTCGGATATTGGCTATTTCGCGGCACTCGATGCGATAGAATCAACGAAATGTGATAAGGAATCTTTTGATTATATTATCGTAGCACATAACTTTGGGGATGTGAAAAGTTCTAATCCTAGGACGGATATGGTGCCAAGTATTGCTGCCCGTATCAAGCATAAGCTGCAAATTGAAAATCCTTTCACGGTGGCGTATGATGTGCCTTTCGGTTGTCCGGGATGGTTGCAGGCTTTGATACAAGCGGATTATTATCTGAAATCGGGGGATGCAAAAAAGATATTGGTGATAGGTGCCGAGACGCTTTCCCGCGTTTCCGACCCGCATGATATTGACAGTATGTTGTATTCTGACGGCGCAGGTGCCGTTATTGTGGAAGCTTTGGAAAGCGAGACGCCCGTTGGCATCCTTACGCATCTGACGCGTTCGGATACTTTGAAACATTCGGGCTTGCTGACGATGGCTGCTTCTTATGATAAAGAAGTGGACAACGATGATATCTTCTTAAAGATGAATGGCAGAAAGCTCTACGAATATGCGCTGAGCACGGTTCCGCAGTTGGTGAAAGATTGTATCGAGAAGTCGAAGGTTTTGTTCACCGATGTGAAAAAATTGATCATTCATCAGGCAAATGCTAAGATGGATTATGCGATTTTGGAGCGTCTGTATAAACTTTATGGCATGAAGGAAGTGGGCAGGGACATTATGCCGATGACGATTTCTTTTCTAGGAAATAATTCGGTGGCTACTTTGCCGATTTTGTTTGATATGATGTTTAAAGGGGAATTGGAGAGCACCGCAATGAACAGCGGGGAGCATCTGATTTTTGCTTCGGTGGGCGCAGGCATGAATGTGAATGCGATGATTTATAAGATGCCGTAAGGCTTCATATTTCGGACAGAAACTTAGACACTTCATGCTATCCTCGGTGTAGTTCAGGCGTCAAAAAATTCCTTACAGATACGTTACAGACTCTAAAATTTTACAAAAATGGTTATTACAGACATTCAGCAGGTATGCGTGCACGGTGTGGGCAACAAACTTTCGGGTGAACCGAACACTTATTCGAAAACTCCGTTCAAGATTGCGAGTTATCAGATCAATAATCTGCTTTTGAAGTACTTTACGGCTTCTTTTAAGAGCGAAGAGTTTTATAATCTTTATCATGATAGCAGTTTGCAGTTGAATGAGGTGTATGCCTACGTGCATGATATCTTCGCAAATCCCGATAATTTGTTTGCGCAGAGCATCAATATCGCGAAGCATCTGTTTGAGCAGACTTCGCATCCAAAGATTAAAGCGGGCGAGTTTTATGTGGTGTATTTTAAGGACTGTCTGATTGAAAATGAGAAGGTGGATGCCGTGGGTTTGTTTAAATCGGAAAACAGAGAGGCGTTTCTGAAGGTGTTTTTGGAGAATGGTAATTATCATATCAACGGGGAGGAAGGCATCAACATCAATAAGTTGGACAAAGGTTGTATTATTTTTAATACGACGCCGGATGAGGGCTATTTGGTGGCGTTGGTGGATAATCCGCAGAAGGGTAGCGAGACGCAATATTGGAAGGATGACTTCCTGAACGTGCGTCAGAGGCGGGATAATTATCATCAGACGCAGAATTTGTTGACGCTGTGCAAGAATTTTGTGGTGGAGAAGCTGCCGACGGAGTTTGAAGCCAATCGGGCGGACCAAGCGGATATGCTGAATAAGTCGGTGAAGTTTTTTAAGGACAATGAAACGTTCGTGATGGACGAGTTTACGGGCGAAGTGATGCAGAATCCTGAGGTGATTGAAGCATTTAATAAATATAAGCACCAATTTGCTGAAGAACACGACATGGAGATTGCGGATGAGTTTGATGTTTCGGCGGCGGCGGTCAAGAAGCAACAAAGGGTGTTTAAGAGTGTGATTAAATTGGATAAGAATTTCCATATTTATGTGCACGGGAACCGCGAATATATCGAGCGGGGCTATGATGAGGAGACAGGGATGTATTATTATAAGGTATTTTTTAAGGAAGAGGCGTGAGAGTTTAGTTTTGAGTTCATAGTTCTTAGTTCGGAGTTCGTGGTTTCGAGTTCGGAGTTAATTGGGAATAATTAATAGTTATTAGAGATTATAAGGATTTTGTAAGCGAATTCATCTGAAAAGCATTACCTTTGTAAAAGATAAGATGAGATAGAATAAATTTTCGTAAAAAATAAAAATATGATACTTGAAAGAACAAATTCGGAAATATTGGTAAGATTACCTTCTTATGTTGATTTGTCGGAGCTTCAAGATATGTTAGATTACTTGAAGTATAAAGAATTGACGGCACTGTCGAAAGCAAAAGAGGCAGATGTGGAAGCACTTTCGGCTTCGGTGAACAAATCGGCGTGGAAGAAGATAAAAGCTAAGAGGAATCTGTAATGAAAATGTTTTTTGAAGATGAAGTGATTTTATATTGAGATATAAAGAAATTAATAAGAGATGAGTTTTACGTTGATTCGTGAAGCTCATTTTTTTTTCGCGATAGCAAAAAATACCACTGAGACACTAAGAACACTTAGAAACACTAAGAATTTTAGATTTGAGATTTGAGAATTTAGATTTGAGATTTGAGAATTTAGATTTGAGATTTGAGAATTTAGATTTGAGATTTGAGAATTTAGATTTGTGGTTTGAAA
>CAIOYH010000151.1 GCA_903862465.1 uncultured bacterium
ATAATTTTAATTATTACTATTATAGATTGATAAACAATACATTTCAGATAAAAACACTATTAAATAAAATAAAAATAAAATAATATAAATCTGCAAAAAAAAAATACGGTTAGATATAATGTTACTATCATAAGTTTAAAAAATATAAGGAGATGATGCAATTTATTTATAAGATGACGTAATATAAGTGTTTAATGTCAATATAGATTTATCAGGTATTGAAAAACAATCGTTTAATGACAAGTTGGATAGGTCAGATGGCGAAAAACAATTATTTATCGCCAAGTCAGCTAAGTCAGATGGCGAAAAATAATCATTTATTGCCAAGTCAGCTAAGTCAGATGTCGAAAAACAATCATTTATCGCCAAGTCAGCTATGTCAGATGGCGAAAAACAATCATTTATCGCCAAGTCAGCTATCCCTTTAGGTGGAAAAATGTTATGGAACGCCATCTGACCTATGTCAGTTTTCGGTAACATTAAGTATAAGAGGTATTTGGATGTGGTGAGAAATGGGAGTGTATTTTCGGGGTTAGTAATTTCGATGCATATTGGATGTAAATTGAAGGGAGTTTAGGTTTTGTGGAGTGGAACTTGGGGTCGGCTATCAGTATAGTATCTTCGGTTTACGGTATAAGAAAGGGTTTTAGCCCTGAAAAAAATAATATCATTTCAAATGAATTTCAAATCGAAAAAACATTTATTTGCAATTAGAAAAAAAATATTTTATATCTTTGTATTTTATTTCTTCTAATTGTTTTACGTTTCACTAAAAAATTCAACATGAAAAAGAGAAAAATTTTAGGTTTGGCGCCGATTAGCGTCTTGATTTTTGGATTAGCTTTTATCCATTTTAATTGCGCATCTCCGAGTATGCGACTAGAGGCAATGAAGCAACATCAAGCTGATTCCATTGCTAATATTCAAAAAGAACAGGCTTATCAGGATTCCATTAACAAAGCGCAAAGCACAGGTCAGGACACTCCCAATTTACAGCCTACTAAAGGCAATGATTCCACGGCTGCTATCAAACCTAATCATAATAAGATACTCACCCCTAAGCCAAATGCCGAAAATATACTCCTAGTGGATAACAATCAGAAGCAAGCTATTTTAGGCTATTCTTATTTCAAGAAAATATGTCGGGAAGAGACGCGAAATATCAATGTGAATGTTATGGCTATCAACCAAAATAGCAAAACAGATCAACTGAAAGTAGCCTTAATTAATGATTTGAAAGAGATAAACAAACAAATTAATGCAGAAAAGAAATATGACACGGCTTCCTATTTTACCAAAGAAAACATCTTCTTCTACAAATATTTAACCATCTCTTTGAAAGATCCTGCCAACAGTTTTAAAATAGTTTCTTTGCACGAAAACGACCGCCAATTGATTGATACTTTGAACCTAAATAAATGGCAATGGGCAGTTACGCCCACCACCGACCTGAAAACTGCCACGCTCAATATCGTTGTGTATGCCGAAAGTCCTGACGGAACTCAAAAACTCATCGAAACGCGCATCATTCCCATTACCATAGCCATTGACAACATGAGTGTTTGGCGCGTTATATGGCTGTGGCTTTATGACCATCCCGAAAGTTTTCTCACCCTCATCATCATTCCTTTGATTATATATTTTGGAAAGAAACTGATTGAGCGCAAAAAGAAAAGAAGTGCAACTGACGAAACCTAAAAAATATGAATGAAGACTTGACCGCCCAAGGCAAATGCCTATTTTGCAATGCCATGTTTCCGCAAAAACAAATCGGAATCCACCTTAAAAAACACTTGGCTTTGCAAGAAAAATCGGAATCTGCTCAGCATACAAAGAAATTTAGTCATATCCTTATTGATTCAGGATTAATGTTTTTGCATGTTTTGATAAATGATTATTCAAAAATGGAACTTTTAGACTCGTTTCTGAGAGATATTTGGATGGATTGCTGCGGTCACATGAGTGGTTTTTTCACCAAAACTTCTGAAATTAGCATGAATCAGCGCATCAAAGATGTGTTTCCTGATAAGGAGAAAATTTTTTATGAGTATGATTTTGGTACAACAACCCAAGTAAACCTGAAAGTTTTACGTCATTATGACATCAACATGAAGGACCATCTCACACTGCTTTCGCGCAACGAACCTTTGGAATTAGTTTGCACGGAGTGCGAAAAAGAGTATGCCCTTCATATTTGCAGTGTTTGTAGTTATGATGAATATGTTTATTTGTGCAAGAAATGCGCTAAAAAACATGAAAAAATCTGTGAGGATTTTAAAGATTATGCAAGTATGCCCGTAGTGAATTCGCCCCGCATGGGCGATTGTGGCTATACGGGCGGAGTTATTGATACCGAGCGGGATGGTACTTTCCAAAAAAAATAAAAGTTGATTTCAGAGATTAAACGCGAAGGATAATATATGTTGATGAAGTGATGTTTTTGCCCTTGCGGATAAAAATTACGAATTATTATTTATTTTTTTATATCACCAAATTAAATATTTCGTACTTTTGTTACTCATTTCTAACCTTAAAATTCTTTATATATGAAAAAACATCTCAAACTTCCTGTATTACTGATCCTAACCGTTTTATTATTCACTTTCGGAACTAACGTTTTCGGACAGATGAAAACCTTTACGTGGGAAGCCTACAAAACAAAATTCAAAGTGCCCACCGATTTTTCTGTTGATGAATCAACGGGTGACAAATGGTTGGGACACAATTCTGAAATCACCCTGAGCATCTATCCCCGCAAGGGCGAAAACCTCACCAATCGCGAACTCCGCAACGCCTTGCGCACGTGGGCGGTGGACAATGGCGTGACCAACATCGGCGAGCCTGTGGAACTCGACGACACCAAACTAAACGGCTATACGGGAGTGTTATATGAGGGCGACAAAGACGGTTTCGCGGTTGCCACCATGCTCATCGTTGACCCCGATTATCCCGACATCACCATTTATATTTGGGTGTCTTATCGCGAAGGGCAATCCGACACTGTTATTGATATGTTGATGAGTTTCACTCCGAATTGATTTGAAAGTGCCCAAAGCACATGGAGTGCCTAAAGTACTTCAAGTACTTGGAGTGCCTAAAGTATTTCAAGTATTTAAAGTGCCTAAAGTACTTGGAGTATTTAAAGTACTTGAAGTGCCTAAAGTATTTAAAGTACTTAAAGCATCAAAAGTACTCGAAAATCTTGAAGTACTTATACACTTAAAAACTTTAACACTAAAATGAACTTTAAGTACTTTAGGCATTTTAGGCACTTTAGGCACTTCCATACATAATACACAAACCTTAAAAAATTTATGTCCGAACCTCTATCCTTCAAAAGAAACTTAAAACTCTTAGATTCCACCGCCATCGTCGTTGGTTCGATGATAGGCTCAGGGATTTTCATTGTCAGTGCCGACATGTCGCGCCAATTGGGTTCTCCCGGTTGGTTGCTCATCGCATGGATCGTCACGGGCATCATGACCATAATTGCCGCCCTCAGCTATGGTGAGCTCGCAGGTATGATGCCCAAAGCCGGTGGACAATACGTTTATCTGCGCGAAGCCTTCAACCCCTTGACGGGATTCCTCTATGGTTGGTCCTTATTTAGTGTCATACAGACGGGCACCATCGCCGCAGTCGGCATGGCTTTTGCCAAATTCATGGGCGTGTTGGTACCATGGTTTTCTGAGAAAAACGTGTGGCTCGACCTCGGTTTTATGCAGTTCAACACCGTGCAGCTCTTGGCAATCGCGTCCATCGTTTTTCTAACTTGGCTCAACTCTCGAGGTATCCAAGCCGGAAAGATAGTGCAAAACACTTTCACTTTGACCAAATTCCTTGCCTTATTGGTATTTCTGATTATCGGATTGTTTTTCGCCGCCAATGCCGACGCCATCCATATCAACACCACCAACTTTTGGAGCGCCGTGCAGACCTCTAAGGATGGCTCTACCATCACCCATTTGGCAGGCTTCGCCATTGTGGCAGCCATAGGCACCGCCATGGTCGGCAGCCTGTTTTCGTCCGATGCGTGGAACAACATCACCTTCACCGCCGCCGAAGTGGTAAATCCAAAACGCAACATACCCCTAAGCCTCTTTCTAGGAACACTCATCGTCACCATCATTTATCTACTGATGAACATCGTTTATCTGCAAGTTTTACCCTTGCGGGGAAGTTTTGAGGCATCCACGGTGGTCGAACGGGGGATGCAATTTGCCACCGACGATAGGTTGGGTACAGCTGCCATGAGCAATATATTTGGCAACAGTGCTGTGTTGATTATGGCTGCCTTCATCATCATCTCCACCTTTGGCTGCAACAACGGACTTATTTTGTCGGGTGCCCGCGTCTATTACACCATGTCAAATGACGGACTTTTTTTCCGCAAAGCGGGAACCCTCAACAAAAATCAAGTGCCCGCAACGGGATTATATATTCAATGTATTTGGGCATCTGTGCTGTGTCTGTCGGGGCGCTATGGCGATTTGCTCGATTATGTGGTTTTTGCTGTGTTGATATTTTATGTGTTGACCATCTTGGGGGTTTTCGTGTTGCGCATCAAAAAGCCCGACGCCGAACGTCCCTACAGAGCGTTTGGCTACCCCATTTTGCCTGCCATTTATATCCTCGCCGCTTGTTTCATCATGGTGATACTCCTCAGATACAAATCCACGTTCACATGGCCCGGACTCATCATCGTAGCCCTTGGGGTTCCCATCTACTACGGATGGAATTATTTTAAAAAACATTAAAACATACCTTTATATATATACATCACATTGAAATTTTGATTCATGAAAATAGCAAAACAACTTCTTGATGCTCGGAAATTTTATTTTCAGGATCGTTCCTTCAAATTGTTGATGCAGAAACGCATCTACCATGTCCTGTTGGTATGTAGCACCTACGATGCTTTCATGCTCGAAGAAGACGGGCGCATTGACGAACAGATTTTTAACGAATACGTATCGCTCAACCTGCGCTATCCACCGCAATTTATCATGGCGTCTAACCACGAAGAAGCCATGCACGTGCTTCATCATGACAACATTGACCTCATCATCATGATGTTGAGTGTGGATAATCCCTTAGATTTAACCCGAAAGATAAAGGGCAAATACCCTAGGAAGCCCGTGGTGGTGTTGTTTCCTTTCTCTAGAGAGATTACCGAGAAATACGAACCCAAAGACCTTGCGCTATTTGATTATTCTTTCTGTTGGTTGGGCAACACCGATATTTTATTAGCCATCATCAAGCTTATTGAAGATAAGATGAATGTTGAGCAAGATGTGGAGGAGGTGGGCGTGCAAACCATCATGTTGGTCGAAGATTCCTTTCGATTTTATTCGAGTTATCTACCTATATTATATAAGACTATTTTCAAACAGTCGAAGGAATTCATGATTGAAGGGCTCAATGAGCATCAAAAAATGTTGCGCATGCGTGGGCGACCGAAGGTGTTGCTTGCGCAGAATTTTAATCAGGCTATTGAATTCTACGATAAGTATAAAAACAATATGTTGGGCATCATCACCGACATGGCATATCAAAAAGATGGTCACAAAGACTTTCTAGCAGGCGTAAAATTGAGCGAAATTGCTATCAGCGATGACAAATTTATGCCGATACTCATCCAATCGTCAGATGCTGCCAACGAGGAAGTCGCGCGCCGCCTTAACGTGAAATTTCTTTACAAGAACTCAAAATCATTGTCCATCGAGCTGCGCGATTTCATCAACGAATATATGGTGTTTGGCGATTTCATCTTCCGAAATCCCGAAACTCATGAAGAAGTCTCGCGGGCACAAGACCTTCAATCGCTTCAACTAAAGATATTTGAAATCCCTGATGAAACGCTCATCTATCACGTAGAACGAAATCATTTCTCCAAATGGCTTAATGCGCGGGCTTTATTCACCTTGGGCGAGCTATTCAAGAATGTCCGTCACGAGGATTTCACCGATGTTGACGAATTAAAACGTTTTCTATTTGAGAAAATCGCCGCCTATCGCCTCAATAAAGCGCGCGGCATCATAGCAGAATTCAACCGCGACAGCTTCGACGAATATATCTTTTTTTCTCGCATAGGCAAGGGTTCATTGGGGGGTAAGGCACGTGGATTAGCCTTCATTGATTCTTTAATCAAGCGCAATCATTTTTTCGATAAATTTGAAGACGTCCTCATCACCATTCCCCGAACAGTGGTGTTGACCACCGACGTTTTCTCTGAATTTATGGAAGACAACAGACTCTATAAAGTGGGTTTAGCCGATATGTCTGATGACGAGATTTTGAAATGTTTCGTCAAAGCGCGTCTGCCGTTTCGTATTCATGAAGATTTGATTGCATTCATCAATGTAGTGAAAAATCCTATTGCCATTCGCTCCTCAAGTTTGCTTGAGGACTCCTATTATCAACCCTTTGCGGGGATATATTCTACGTATATGATTTCCAAGATTGACGATGAACGAAAAATGCTCGAGATGTTGAGTTGTTCCATCAAGTCGGTCTATGCTTCCGTGTATTTCAAAGCTAGCAAAGCTTATATGACTGCCACTTCCAATGTTATTGATGAAGAAAAGATGGCGATAATCTTGCAGGAAGTGTGTGGCGCACGCTATGGCGACCATTTTTATCCCACCATTTCGGGTATGGCTCGCTCCACCAATTTCTATCCCATTTATCCTGAAAAGGCGGAGGAAGGTGTGGTCAATATTGCCTACGGTTTGGGAAAATATATCGTGGATGGCGGTGTCACCTTGCGTTTTTCGCCCTATTATCCAAAAAAAATCATTCAACTCTCATCCCCTGACATGGCGTTGACCCAAACCCAACGTTCGTTTTTTGCCCTCGACATGAATCCCGAAAGCTTCACGCCTTCCATTGATGATGGCATCAACATTCTGAAGCTTCCCCTGCGAAGCGCAGAAGGCGATAAATCGCTAAAGTTTGTCTGTTCTACGTATGATTACGATAATAACATCCTTCGCGATGCTTTCGACACCGAAGGCAAGAAAGTAATTACTTTTTCGAAGATACTTAATTACAACACCTTTCCTTTGGCAGATATTTTAAAATCCTTATTGCAAATCGGAGAACGCGAAATGAACAATCCCGTTGAGATTGAGTTTGCTGTCAACCTAGATGTCCCTGAAGGCTTCCCACGTGTATTTAATTTCCTTCAAATCCGCCCCATTGTTGACAACAAAGAGGAAATCTATGCCAACTTAGAAGATGTTGATAAAAAAGATGCTATTATTTATTCGGAGATGGCATTAGGAAACGGCATCTATTCCAATGTCTATGATATCGTTTATGTGAAACCGGAAACCTTTGATGCATCCAAAAATATGGAGATTGCTCAATCTATAAACCGAAACAATGAGATTTTCTTAGCAGCCAAAAGGCAATATGCCATAGTGGGTCCCGGGCGTTGGGGCTCAAGCGATCCTTGGCTTGGAATTCCGGTGAAATGGCCCCAAATTTCTGCCGCACGTTTAATTGTAGAGTCCGGATTGGACAAATATCGCATAGACCCTTCCCAAGGAACGCACTTCTTTCATAACTTAACTTCTTTCCGTGTGGGATATTTCACCGTAAATCCTTACATCAATAATGGATTTTATGACATTGATTTTTTAAATGCGTCAGAAGCTTTTTTCGAAGATGAATACATTCGCGTGATTCGATTCAAAAAGCCAATTGTTATCAAGATTGATGGCAAAAAAAGTATCGGAGTTCTGTATAAACCCGAAGACGATTACGCATAATACCGACGGTTTTTAGGTAGAAAAAGTATGTTTTTTGGAACCTTTTCCAAGAAAAAAATAATATCGAAAATTAATTAATTCCGTATTGCATTGTTATGTAGTCATATAAATCTGAAAAATAAGTTGAAAAAAAAAAATTTTTTTTATTGCTAGATATAATAATAAGATTAATTTTGCTGCATTAAAAAACAACAACTAACAACTAACAGATTTATAAATTTTTTAAATTATTATCCAAATGAATGTAGATAAAATAATGAATGAGCTTGAGAAGAAAAATCCAGGTGAAGTGGAATATTTACAAGCCGTTCGAGAAGTATTAGAATCTATCGAGGAAGTCGTAAACGAAAATCCTCAAATTGAAGCAGCAGGAATCATTGACAGACTCATCGAGCCCGACCGTATCTTAACCTTCAAAGTTCCTTGGCTAGACGACAAAGGACAAGTTCATGTCAATAGGGGTTTCCGCGTGCAATTTAACAACGCTATCGGACCTTACAAGGGTGGCTTACGTTTCCATCCTAGTGTAAACCTTAGTATTTTAAAGTTCTTAGGTTTCGAACAAATCTTTAAGAATAGCTTGACTACTTTGCCTATGGGCGGTGGTAAAGGTGGCTCTGATTTTGATGCCAAAGGCAAATCTGATGCAGAAATAATGAGATTCTGTCAATCCTTTATGCTCGAATTGTGGAACATTATCGGACCAGAAACTGATGTACCTGCAGGTGATATTGGTGTTGGTGGAAAAGAAATCGGATTCATGTTTGGTATGTACAAAAAACTTACACACACACATGTAGGGGTATTAACAGGCAAAGGTTTGAATTGGGGTGGAAGTTTGGTTCGTCCGGAAGCTACAGGCTTTGGATGTGTTTACTTTGCTCAAGAAATGTTGAAAACCAAAGGAACTGATTTCAATGGAAAAACAGTTGCTATTTCGGGATTTGGTAATGTTGCTTGGGGTGCAGCTTTGAAAGTTACAGAATTGGGTGGCAAAGTTGTTACCATTTCCGGACCTGATGGATACATCTATGATACTGACGGAATATCCGGTGAAAAGATTGAATACATGCTCGAACTTCGTGCATCAAATCAAGATATCGTAAAACCATATTCTTATGAATTCCCTAATTCAAAATTCGTTCAAGGAACACGTCCATGGGAAGTGAAATGTGATATTGCTTTACCATGTGCCACTCAAAATGAATTGAATAAAGAAGATGCTCTAAATCTTATCAACAATGGATGTATGGCAGTTGCTGAAGGTGCTAATATGCCTTGTACTCCTGAAGCTGTTGAACTCTTCTTGGAACATAAAATCCTATTTGCTCCCGGCAAAGCATCCAATGCAGGCGGTGTGGCTACATCAGGTTTAGAAATGAGCCAAAACTCCATGAAATTAGCTTGGGGCAGAGATGAAGTAGATCGCAGATTGCACGAAATCATGAAAAACATTCATGAAGCATGTGTGAAACACGGTAAAGACAGCACCGGTTTTGTAAACTATGTTAAAGGCGCTAACGTTGCCGGTTTCCTCAAAGTTGCTCAAGCAATGATGGATCAAGGAATCATTTAATCGTTCAAACAAATTATAAAAAAGGGCTGATAGTTTCAGCCCTTTTTTACTATACAGATATTTGTTTCTTTGATGCTAGCGAACCAAGACAACCGTTCCCACATATTTATGTTCAATGTTGTTTAGTTCTGTTACCCGAATCTTGTAGGCATAGACGCCTCCCATACAAACCTTGCCGCTTATCTTTCCGTCCCATCCCTTATACGGATCTTCGGTATAGAATATCTTCTCGCCCCAACGATCATAGATGGACAATTCGAAACCATCATTTCTAAAACCTACGCCTTTTCCGTTGAACACATCATTCAATGCATTGCCATTAGGCGTAAATGAATTGGGAATGAAATAAGCGAATCCTTCCATGATATAGACTAGTTTGGTGATGGTGTCATCACATTCTTGATTGTGCACTACTAGCATTACGGGATAAATACCCGGTTCGCTATAGAAGTGATCCGGAAATTGCTCAATAGACCAATTGCTGCCGACATCGCCAAAAGACCATAGCCAATCATAAGCATGCAAAGATTCATCATAGAAATGAATGTTTGAGAAATAGGTATCCGTAACCGCAGGGTCAGCGCTAAAGTTTGCGATAGGTTGTTGAATCACATAAACGGAATCGTATCCAATGGCATTGCATCCTGCTGTTGAAAGAGCCGTCAAGGTCACCCTAAAAGCGCCATGATGTGTGTAGATATAAGTTGGAGAAAGAACATTAGAAGTATCGTCTGTGATAGATAAATCGCCAAAATCCCAATGCAAGGTGTTGGTGTCTATCAATCCATCATAAACATAATTGAATGCCACTGTCAGCGGTTCACAGCCTTGGTGGGGTGTGACTGAAAAACTCAATATCACTTCATTCGAAATGGTGACACTCACGAAAGCAGTGTTTGAACAGCCTGCTGTTGAAGTGCCTGTAACGGTATAGAGAGTGGTCGTTGTCGGAGACACATTCACTGTAGTTCCCGGCAAATTAATAGGTGTCCACATATAGCTGCTTGCGCCTGTTGCTGTCAATGCCGAACTAGTTCCAATGCAAATGGATGTTGGCAAAGCAGTGGCAGCAACTGTAGGAATAGGATTCACTGTGGAGGTAAGTGTTGTGGTGCTTGCGCATTGTCCTGCATTGGGTGTGAAGGTATAAGTTCCGCTCGTGGTGTTATCCACCGTTGTGGGATTCCATAAACCTATAATTCCATTCAGGGATGCTGTACCTAAAATAGGGGCAGGGGTTCCCGCACAAAATGGAGGCAAGGCAGCAAAGGTAGGAATAGTTGGAGGCAGAACTGTGACGGTTAAGGTTTGTGTTGCCGCGCATAGTCCTGCATTTGGTGTAAAAAGATATGCACCGTTTGCTGTATTGTCAATCGTGGCAGGATTCCATGTACCAATAATTCCGTTCGGGGATGTTGTCCCTAAAGTAGGTGCCACATCACCAACACAAAATGTTGGAATGGCAGCAAAGTTCGGAACGGTTTGAGGCGTTACGGTCACGGTTAATGTTTGTGGATTGGCACATTGTCCTGCATTGGGTGTGAAGGTATAAGTTCCACTTGTGGTATTATCTATCGTTGCAGGAATCCAAGTTCCCAATACTCCATTGGGCGATAAGGTGCTTAAGGATGGAGCCATCGAATTTGCACAAAATGTAGGTATTGCTGCAAAGTTGGGTACTATTAACGGATTTACGGTGACAGTTAGCGTTTGTATGGTTGCACATTGTCCCGCATTGGGCGTAAATACATAAGTTCCACTTGTAGTATTACTGATGATGGCAGGACTCCAAGTTCCAACAACACTGTTCGGTGATGTAGTCCCTAAAATAGGAGCAACAGCGCCTGCACAAATGGCAGGAATAGCAGCAAAGTTCGGCACCGTTTGGGTGCTCACGGTAACGTTTAAGGTCTGCGTTGTGGCACATTGCCCTGCACTTGGTGTGAAGGTATAAGTTCCGCTCGTGGTATTATTAATTGTAGCGGGACTCCATGTGCCCGTAATAGGCGGCACATTCGTGGAACTTGTGGGCAGCAAAGGCGGGGTTGCTCCCGTACAGAGAGCCGGAATAGCATTGAATGTCGGGGTGATATTTGGATTTACAACAACATTCATCGTGTTGTTGATGCCACATTGACCTGCATTGGGTGTAAAGGTGTAGGTGGTGGTTCCTGCGGTTGCTGTTGAAATTGTTGCAGGATTCCATGTGCCTATGAGACCATTGAGTGATGTGGTAGGCAAAGCTGCGGGAGTTGCTCCGGCGCAATAAGGACCAAGAGTTGTAAAAGTAGGAAGAATGTTGGTGCTGACAGTTACGGTAGCTAAAGCAGAAGCAGAAGAACCGGTAGGAGTGGTGCCGGTAACCGTATAAGTTGTCGTTGTCAAAGGGCTAGCTGTGATACTTGCTCCTGTTCCTCCTGTGCTCCAAGCAAAGGTGGTTCCTGTGACGGAAGATGAAGCATTCAAAACAGCAGATTGTGGAGGACAAATCGTTGGACTATTTACGGTAATCACAGGAAGTGTTGAACAAAGATGTATGTCCACATCATCAATAAAATAACGTGTTTGAGATATAGAACCTCCTACGTTGGTGGTGGTGGTAGCTGCATCGTTATAGAAATTACCTATGGTGAAAAAGTTGTAAGGTGCTGTGGCTGTATAGGTGAGGGATATCAATGTCCATGCGGTTTTGTTGGTGATGATACCGGTGTAATTTGCTTGAGGTGTAACAGAATACACACACATACTTCCCGAATAGAAAGCAGCATTGGTGAAATACACCCCTATGTTATTGCAAGCATAAATACTATAATCTGCCATAGATACATAAAACTCTATGCAATATTGTTGCCCAACGACCAAAGGTGATGATAAGCTCCCCTGTAGATATTCCCGATAGGGCGAACAGCCCCCATTGCCATATACAAACATAGCACTCATGGCACTTCCTGTGCGAGGTGCTTGTGTCCCCGGTGAACTAGGATCCGTAGAAAATGGACTGCAAAAGCATGATGTTGCCAACGAACTATGGAATAAATCTGTGGAGCCTCCTGTTGGAGCGGTCCAATTGCTGACGGCTGCAGCAAATTCCGTATTGGTCAAATACCAACTGCATTTTAAATTTGCTAGAGACACCGTTTCAAAACTTGGATTTTGAACCAAATTTTGAGCGCTGAGATTCCCCTGAAACAATAGAAAAAATACCAATAATAAGACTGATGTATAAAATTTTCGCATAGACTTAAATTTCAATATAAAGCAACAAGATTTTTTTGTACAAAGATACAATATATCTAGTAGGGATGAAACATATTTCTCTTTAAATACTAAACGCCAAAATTAATGTAATAATTGGTAATATTTGAAAATTTATTTTAGCTATAAAAGGTTTTTTGGTTTTGTCATGTGTGTCGGTGGGGATAGGGTTGCCCAATGTCATAAGAACAATATGGGCAGGTGGTTAATTTAAAGGCTTGCTTCGATTAGGAGCAAGCCTTTAACGTAATAATTGTCACAGTGCAAAAGTAGAAGAATTAATTAGCGTAGCAGCAGAACAATACCAATGTATTTATGTTCAATACCGCTCAGTTCCACTACCTTAAATTTATAAACATACATGCCTTCCATACACACCTTGTCTTTGCCTTCCATTTTCCCATTCCATCCCTTTTCGGGGTCGTTGGTAAAGAAAATCTTTTCACCCCAACGGTCATAGATATATAATTCAAATTCATCGGTTTTAAATCCCATGCCTTTGCCATTGAAGTTATCATTTAAAATGTCGTAAGTTGGAGAAAATGTGTTTGGAATATAGAAAGTAAATGCATCCCTGACAAGTATATATCTTGTAATTGTATCAACACATTCACCATTTTGCACCACAAGCATAACAGAATAGTTGCCAGGTTCATCATACGTATGCTCGGGAAACTGTTCAAACGACAGATTGCTATGTGGGTCACCAAAAGACCACATCCATTCGTAAGCATTCGTTGATTCATCATAAAAATGTATCAGCGGGAAGTTCATATCTGTTATGGAAGGGTCGGCGTAGAAGTTAGCGATTGGCGGGTTCAACACGTGAATTACATCATGACCAAAAGCTGTACAGCCTGAAATCGATACTCCGGAAAGTGTTACGATGAAATCACCGGAATTAGTATAGGTGTAAGTAGGCGACGTTCCGGTCGAGACATCTGCGGTTGTGGAGGGGTTGCCAAAAGCCCAGTGTAGGGTGGTGGTGTCTGTGGTTCCATCATAATTATAGTCGAACTGCACTGTCAAGGGTGCGCAACCTTCATTGGGCAAAGAAGTGAAATGCAAGACGGCTTGTGATAACAAAGTTACTGTTACAAAGTTGGATGCTGTGCAATTGCCTGTTGAGGTTCCTACCACGGTATAGCTAGTGGTATAGGTTGGAGTTACATTGACTGATGCGCCCGCTAAACCTCCCGGCATCCATGAATAGGTGTTGGCTCCGGCACCTGTCAATACTGAGGTTGCTCCGCTGCAAATAGCATCGGGAGAAGCTGTGGCAGTTACGGTAGGAATTGGATTAATGACTGAAGTAAGACTTACACTAGTGGCGCATTGCCCGGCATCCGGAGTGAACAAATAGGTTGCATTCGTGGTATTATTAATTGTGGCAGGATTCCATGTGCCTGTTATGCCATTTGGAGATGTGTTTGATAAAATAGGAGCTACATTTCCAAAGCAAATTGGAGGAATAGCAGCAAAGTTGGGCAGTGTTGGAGTTAATACAGTAACAGTCAGGATTTGGTTCGTTGGGCATGAGCCAGAGTTTGGTGTAAAGGTATAAGTTCCACTCGTGGTATTGCTGATAGTAGCAGGGTTCCAAGTACCCGTAACACCATTAGGTGCGGTTGTTGATAAAATTGGTGCCACAGTTCCCTCACAAAATGAAGGGATGGCAGCAAAGTCCGAAACTGTTTGCGGGTTAACCGTTACCGTTAATGTTTGCGCATTTGAGCACTGTCCTAAATCAGGCGTGAAAGTATAGGTGCCACTTGTGGTATTGCTAATAACTGCAGGACTCCAGGTACCCACGATTCCATTGGGTGACGTGGTGCTTAATAGCGGAGCAACAGTTCCCTCGCACAATGGCGAAATAGCTGCAAAGTTTGGTGCCGTTTGCGTGTTCACCGTTACGCTCATCGTTGACGTTGATGCGCAAGAGCTTCCCGTTGGTGTGAAGGTATAAACGATGCTTCCTGCTGTGGTGGTTGATATCGTGGCAGGATTCCATGTTCCCGTGATACTATTATTTGAAGTAAGGGGTAAAGTAGCGGGAGTTGCTCCAACGCAGTATGGTCCTAATGCCGTAAATGTAGGAGTGATATTTGAACTTATGGTGATGCTCATCGTACTGGTTGAGGCACATTGTCCTGTCGTTGGCGTGAAGGTATAAACACTTGTTCCTGCTGTGGCAGTAGAAATAGTTGCAGGATTCCATGTACCAATAATAGAATTTGTAGAAGTAGTAGGAAGCGCTGTAGGCGATGCACCGATGCAGAAAGGTCCTAAAGCCGCAAAGTTTGGAGTTACAGCCGGATTCACCACTATGGTCATGCTTCCATTGCCGCACGAACCTGAAGTAGGTGTAAACGTATATACCGTGCTTCCCGCAGTAGTCGTGCTTATGGTAGATGGATTCCATGTGCCATTAATTCCATTGGTGGAGGTTGCAGGAAGAATCCCAGGGAAATCGCCAACGCAATAAGGACCTAAGGCAGTAAAGGTAGGAACAGTTCCCGGTGTGATGGTGATGGAAAGGGTAGCAGTTGTTGCACACGAACCTGCTGTAGGTGTGAACGTATAGCTAGCTGTTCCTGCTGTGGCTGTGCTTATGGTAGGCGGATTCCATGTTCCGCTGATGCTGTTGGTGGATGTAGCGGGCAAGGTGCCGGGCGTTTGACCTACACAATAGGGTCCCATAGCGGCAAAGGTGGGAAGAATACCCGTGGAAATCGTTACACGTAAATCCCATGTGGATGTGCAGCCATGAGCAGTTGTTACAATTACCCTATAATTCGTATTGACAGTAGGGGCTACAGTGATTGATTGTGTAGTGGCTATTGAAGTTCCGTTAGTTCCAAAAAGAATATTCGGATTGGAATACCAATGATAGGATGCCGCCGCACCCGTTGTCAGTGTGATGCTTTGTCCGGCACATATCGTTTGGTCAGGACCTGCATTGGCTCCTTCCACATACACTATGGTGCTGTCTGTTGCTGTACATAATCCAATGGAGGCTGTTACCCAATATACTGTGGTTGTTGTAGGCGTTACACTAATGGCTTGCGTGTTGCCACCATTGCTCCATGCATAGGTGCTTCCACCCGAAGCGGTCAAGGTGGTGGAACTGGGATTATAGGTAAAAACGTAGGCACTGCCAAATGTCGGCAAGGTGCGGTTGGCACAAACATAAGCATGTGGACCTGCTTCTGCTGTGGGCGGGCTAATATTAATGACAACTGTTTGATTCAAATTATTGCCACATATATCGGTAATATTCGTTACGGTCAGGTTATAAGTTCCGGGCGCCAAAGGGGGAACGATATTCAAATCAATACCCAAGGTGTGACCGCTAGTACAATTAGTGGCTGCCACCGTAACCGTATAACCCGGGATGGTGAATTCGTTGGAATTGTTGCCTATGGAAGAACACAGAATATATTCAGAAAAATCGAGATGAACGGTGGAGGCAGAGGTGCAACTACTCGGTCCTATATTCGCAATGGTTGGGGGGATATTATCGGTTACAGCTACCGAACCGGCTTCATTTTGGAAATTCAAATTAAAACCATAGTTTGCTCCGGCATAAAAAGTAATTTCTAATGCATAATGATGCGTGGTCAACACATTCACACGACGGTTCCAACGATTGCAATCATCCGTTTTCGAATCCGTGCTACACGAATTGTTGGAGCAGTTGCCGAATTGAACGATTTCCGCATCACTGCAATGCACATCGCTTAATCCTGTAGCCCCTGAGAACTCTGAATAATTACAACTAATTTGTTGTTTGTTGGCACAGCCGTTGGTGATATCATACAGAACAAAATCATAATCGGCACCACCGGTGGGCGCAATTGAAAAATCCAATGGACCATTGGTCTGCGGATAGAAAGAATACCACACAGAAGCAGAACCATAAAACGCCGAGACAAAACAAGTACCCTGATCGTCATTCACCGCACCGAAATCGGTGTATTGACCCACAGTTTGCACCGTACTGTTGGAACACAGCGGCAAGGCAAACGCACAATCACTTTCTGCATAGGTGGTCAAAAGTTTCTTGTTTTTATTGGGTACCTCAAAAACCAATGCCTTCCATCCCGACTGATCTTCTGATTTATTGACTGAGGGCACATATTCAAACGTAATGGCATCTGCCAAAAGCATCACGTTAAACAAATTGTCGCCGCGTTTAAATTCATCATATAATTGCCCCGTAGCGTCCGTTCCTTCATATATTTTTAAGGATGCACCGGCAGGAATATCAAATTTCTCGAAATAGATTTTCAAATAATTCTCTTTAGCATGTATGGTCGCGATATAATACGTATTGCCGCAAAGACCTCTTTCGCCGCCTGCATCATAAAAATAGCCTGTATCCATCACCACATCCCTCCCATAACTGATGAGGAAATCTTTGTTGCCTAAAGTGCTGTTACTTTTCTTATTTCTAAGATAATACGTTTCCTGTGCATTGCTTGTTATCGCTAATAGCACGAAGCATAACGATAAAAAGGCATATATAAATTTTTTCATGACTTAAAGTATTTAGCTAATCGTTAACTATACTAATTCTGTTGATTTTACGCTGTTTTTTGTGACTGCAAAGATGGAACTTTATTTTCACATTACAATGGATTTCCAAAAATATTTTTTGATTCATTGTAATTTTAATTTTTCAGCATCAAAAGATGGTTTGCGAGTGGAAAAAATGAGCAAGGTATGGTCATTTTATAAGCGAATTGGATTTGCAAACGATGAACCTATGGGAGTATGGAACAGTACTTAGAATTTCTTGCGGATAGACGCGGACGTTGGAAAACCACTGAGACACGAAGAGCACTAAGAAACACTAAGAAAATCCAAGCTCAAATTCCAAAACCCAAATTCCAAGGAGGCAAACCTTTTGTGATAACGTCATAATATCTCTAACAAGAAAAAGAAAAGAAATTCAACCTTTCAAAACACTCTCAACTACCAAAACCCCCTTTGGAATTTGGTATTTGGAGCTTGGGTTTTGGGTCTTCGCCGAGGCACTTAGCTACACTAAGTCTTTAAGAATTACACCACATTTTTTTTAAGATAAATCAAATTGTTTCGATTTAAGGTCATATTTCTATTGCTGTTTTCTTAAAAAAATACTTGAAAATAAGGTATTTATTATAGTTGTTAACAATTAATTTATATATAGTCTTGATTACGTATGTATTATAAACAAACTAAATTGTGTGAA
>CAIOYH010000152.1 GCA_903862465.1 uncultured bacterium
ATTGACGCTTGACTAAATATTATGATCGCTTAAGTAGATATTATTGACGCTTGACTAGATATTATGATCGCTTAAGTAGATATTATTGACGCTTGACTAAAGATTATGGACATTTGACTATAGATTATTGACACTTGACTAGAGATTATGCTCACTTGACTAGAGATTACGAACAATTGACTAGATATTAGGATTTGAGAATTTTATAAATATTTCATTTACAATATATAAGAATATTGATTAAGAAATTAATCTAATAATCGGAGAAGGTAAAATGGATACTTGGCAGCAGACTCTGCCGCCGAACGAGTTTTTTAATCCCGAAGGGATGACATTATTATAATACGGATACAAAGGCTATCACGAACCCCGAAGGGGTGATATTATTTATGTCACCCCTTCGGGGGTTTATCTCGCTTCATTTTGTTCTTTCTATAATAATGGCACCCCTTCGGGGTTTTAGGCAAAAGCGTTAAAGGATAAAGGCGGCTGAGGCAGAGACTAGCATTGAAGGGGATTTCCGCAGAACGGGATAGTCCTGTAAGGACGACATTATTATTCGAAAATTGATAACATTGTATATCATTACATCTATTTTTTATTGGTCATTCATAATTCCCTCTACATCTTCAAAAACCCCAACCCATACACCATCGGCTGCAATTTATCGGTCAAAGCTTTATAGGCTTCTTCAAAAGGTTTGAAACTGACGGGCAGAAAATCGCCGCTCGCATTGCGTGCCTGCAAGGCTTTGCGGATTTGATACCAACCCACATCGGCGCGATTCAGCTTGAGTTCGTCGCGAACCGAACGCACATCTATTTGTGAAAAATAGGCTCGCCACAAAGCTTTGCCTGTTTGCAATACATTGTTTGCTTCCGCAGAAAAGCTTTTATCAGCCATATATTGTACCATAAAATCCGATTCGAAACGATCCGGTGCGCCCACTTCCTCTTCTGTGAAAGGAATAAAATGATTTACGATGCTCCACTTTTTGCCATTCCATTCCAAATCGTTGGCACTCGCGGTGAGATTCTTTCCATGAAATATCATCCAAATCAGACAATCATTTTTAAATTCATCGGTCAAATATTCAGTTGGTTTTAAAAATTGGTCATTGTGATTTAACCAAGTATGTAGAATTAGTTGTCGCACTGAAAATATAACTCCAGCATGCCATAAATTTTCAGGATTAATGAATATTCCATGCCCTCCATTAAAACCCGATGAGAACAATGCAGTTCTCGCTGCTTGTTGTAAATCATTGCTGTTACTCCAAAGAAAAGCTATTGCATTATCAGACCATCTTGTGCCCCTTAAATCTAAAGTAGCAGTAGCGGGAGTTATCGCATTTTTTAATGGTATAACTTCTGTTTTATTGGTTTTAGGTCTTTCGATCCAATTAGTAAGTAATTGCTCATTTGAAACATTATAGAATCGTTTTTCACCTATGGCTTCAACGCTTTTATTAAACACTTCGGTAGTTATTTCAATAATAGGTTTTTTAGTATTCGATAGTTGTTCTGTTTTCCAAACCAAAAAGCCAATTGGAAAATCACCCTTCAATCCATCAAATGATTTACAATGAACAACAAATCCCCCAAGGTATTTTGCATTCCATGCTGAACGGAAAACAACCATTGTTTGAGAATTAACATATTTCAAAGTGCTAAACATTGCTAAAGTAGCTGTTGGCATTTCTATTGCTACCCGCGCTACAAATTGAGTAAATAGTTCATTACTTGCTTGTCCATAAGCAGACATTGCAGTTCTAGCTAATTTAGTTTTTGCAACTCCTGTTTTGCTTGCACCAGCAGTTCCTCCACTTCCAATATTATCAGAACTTGTTGCCTCAGCATACGGCGGATTTATCAATACCAATATCTTTTTATTTCCATCGGCTATGGCTTTGCGCAAACTTTCGGGCACTTTGTTGGTGAGGCTGTAGTCTATCGTTCCATCGTCGGTGATGTCATCATTCAAATAATCGTATTGAAAACGTTGCGCTGCCACACAGGTTTTGGTGGCTTTCATCACATCCACATCTTCGGCATCCAAAGTGGACATATACACATTGCGCGGATTGCTGTGTTTCACTTCCAAATTGCCCACCCCGCAACACATATCCCACACCAAATATTCTTTTTGCCAATTCGCGCCCAAGGTTTCGCTCAGTTTGTCGTAAGCTTTGTCCACCACGTTCAGGGGCGTGTAATACGCACCTTTAAAACTGCGCTCGTCCAACGGAATCAAACTGTCGCGGCGTTCCAACAAATAGTTGCGATATTCTTCTTTGGGCGGTTTGTGATAGATAGCCCAAAACTGTCTATAGCCTTCTTTGTTGCTCAATTCATACACTTTGCCGCCCAAGAGAAACACGGGGGCATTGTTTTTGTGCATCAATTGTGCGGTCAGGTTGTCGTGGGTTGATAGGGTGCCATCGTGCATAATATCAGCAAAAAACAAAAGCGCATAATCATCTTCCGTCACATCTTTTATTTCGCGCCCTATCATCAACACCCATTTGTCGAACACCTGTTTCAGGTTGTCGGGTGTGATTTGGGTGCGGATGATGTCGCCGTTTTTGATGGCATTTTTGATGGTAGCGATAAACTCCTGCTCGTGGGTTTCAATTTTAAACGAAACGATGTGGGTGCCGATGTGCGCCGAAACCGCATCGAGGGCTTCCTGAGTGTAGCCGCTAGCAGATTTGCCCCATTTGATGGTTTTCTTAGCCAAAAACGGAATCACATCTTCGCTTTTCATGATGGCAGCTTTTTGGGTGTCAATCACTGCCAAAAAAGGCGGAATGTATTCCCCTTTGTCCAACGCCTGCTGCACATAATGCATCAACTGCGTGAACATCGCATAGCTCGAATATTTGCCGCTGTCTTTTGCCTCGAACCAAATTTCTTTGGTCTGAATGTCTATCAGATTTTTTTGATACTCCTTCAGCCCAAGCGCTTTGATATAAGCGTCTTTCACGTCTTCCTCGCTGGTGGCTTTTTGCAGTTTTTCGTAGAGGCTCATGGTTTAGTTTTTCTTATGTTAGCCGTAGTATTTTCTCCTGTTGCCCGAATTAGTTTTCCTGCTGTCCATAGTATAAAGTCAATAACTATTGTGTCATTAAGTCCGTGAGATGTAAACATTTTATTAAATCTCTCAATAGATGGTCTTAGTAATTTATCGCTTTTAATTAAGATATATGATTTACATATTTCTTGATATTGTTCGTTGTATGTATTAATCTTTTTTGTTACATCAGTTATATGATAAGGTTGATTATAACCTAATACAGTTATTACTTCGCTATCATAAATTGGGTGTTCGGTATCTATTGTATGAAACATTTTTGTCACAAAAGAAAATTGCACTGTTTTTTGTTCTTTATAGTTTCTAATGTTGGCAAGTTCATGCAATGTTTCAGTCATATTCGGGTTTTTCTTTTCGGCGTTTTCTTCGAATAACTCAAAGAATCTTTCTTTAAATTTTGGAGTTAAACCTGCACTGTCAAGTCTATAAAAACTTCTGAATGCAAATTGAAACATCGTGTTCTTTGAAATGTTTCCTTTCTTGAATTCATGCTGTACAAATTTATAAACGTCTATATTTTCTTGTTGCAAGGTCTGAATTATTTGTTCTGAATTACGGTTCACGTTTTCACAAATGATGTTCAACTTTTCCATATATAATATTATTGTCTGATTGTTTTGTTTGTTGTGTTGGTTTCGTTATTCGTAATAGTAATGAATTAAATTATTAGCTTGCACCAAATCCATTTGCACCCGCTTGCAATCCTCTATAAATGCTTGTAAACTTTTTTTCATTTTCATGCTGTAAAATATTTGAGCAAAGATAAACATTTTTCTAAATCCCCTCACCAAAAAAAATCCCCCCTTCCCAAAGTCCCCTGCTCCCACCCAAAAAAAACACTTCCTATCATTTCGGTCGGAACGTTCGTTACTTCTGTCGGAACGTTCGTTATTTCGGTTGGAACGTTCGTTATTTCTGTCGGAACGTTCGTTATTTCTGTTGGAACGTTCGTTATTTCGGTCGGAACGTTCGTTATTTCAATCGGAACGTTCGTTATTTCTGTCGGAACGTTCGTTACTTCTGTCGGAACGTTCGTTACTTCGGTCGGAACGTTCGTTATTTCTGTCGGAACGTTCGTTACTTCTGTCGGAACGTTCGTTCCGTCGGAAGGATGGTCTCGATTAACATTTCGTTAATTTACAAGATGCATTATATCAATGCTTTAAAAAAAGGAAGAGTTGCTGTCTGCAAGCCTTTAATCCTGCGAAAAAGTAATTGTCATCAAGTCGGAGTGCGACTCCAAGTCGCGCCTCGACTAAAACTATTGTCCTGTCCCGTACTGAAAGTCGGGAGTTCTATTGTGTCCCTGCCTGACTGCAGTCACACAGGCAGGTATTTTGGTGAAAAAATCCTTGTCAATCAGCGCAATCTGCAGGAACCATTCTAGAAAATCTAAATTCTAAAATCATACATCTAAAATTTTCCGTACTTTTGCCTAAAAAAATGCACGAATTATCCATAGCCACTAGCATTATCGAGATAGCAGAAGAATTTGCCATCAAAAACAAAGGCGCCAACATCATCAAGATTGAGATTGAAGTGGGCGAACTCTCGGGCATAGTGGTTGACAGTTTGGAGTTTGCTTTGGAATTGGCGATTGAAAAAACCGTTTTGGAACGGGCAAAAATCATTATAACGACGATAAAAGGCATGGCTCGATGTAAGCAGTGCGGCAATGAATATGTCAACAGTGATTGGTACACGGCATGTCCGCAATGTGCATCTATGGATTTCGACATCACGGGCGGAAAAGAATTGCAAATAAAATCAATCTTCATCGAATGATTTGTTGTAATTTTGCCGCGAAACTTTAAACTCAAACGTATGTGTGATACCTGCGGTTGCGAAGGCGATAGCCCTGTGACCTATAACAAACCTAACGAAGAACATTCTCATGATGAAAAAAACGAACATTCTCATGAGCATCCCCACCATGAACATCCTCACCATCATGATCATGCCGACAAACATCATAGCCATGACCATAAACATGAACATGGTCATTCGCATGGAAAAGAAATGAAGATAGAACAAAATATCCTCACGAAAAACAATTCCTTGGCAGAACGCAATCGAGGCTATTTCGAAGCGAAGAATATTTTTGCCTTGAATTTGGTGAGTTCGCCGGGTTCGGGCAAAACAAGTTTGTTGGAACGCACCCTGAAAGATATTGGACAGGATTTGAACTTTTATGTGGTGGAAGGCGATCAACAAACCATGAATGATGCCAATAGAATTGCCGCTTTAAAAGTTCCCGTCATTCAAATCAATACGGGTAATGGTTGCCATTTGGATGCCGAAATGGTGAACAAAGCCGTGAAACAACTGAATGTTGCCAACGATGCCGTGTTGGTTATCGAAAATGTCGGCAATTTGGTGTGCCCTTCTTTGTTCGATTTGGGCGAATCCAAACGTGTCGTGGTGATCAGTGTTACTGAGGGCGACGACAAACCGATTAAATATCCCACCATGTTTCATTCTGCCGATATTTGTATCATCAACAAAATTGATTTGCTGCCTTATGTTGATTTTGATGTCGAAAAAGCGAAGAATTATGCATCAAGCGTGAACCATCACCTGAAATTCTTTGAAGTATCAGTGAAAACGGGAGAAGGAATGAGCGCGTGGTATGCTTGGCTGAAAGATACGCAGCAGCATTGATGTAAGCACGATACCCTTTTTTGTTACACATTTTCCTTGATGTTTCGTGCTCATTATGAGTAAGAAAAACTAAGTCCGCAAAACTTCCCTGCGTATTATACCTTTTATTTGCGTTGAATTTTTTACCTTTGCACTTTTTTTTACTATCACAACACAGGCATTATGGCAATGAAATATACGGAATACAAACAACTCGACCTTACTAAAGCGGCTGAAGATATACAAAGCTACTGGCGCGAACACGATATTTTCAACAAAAGTATCGTCAATCGCAGCGGTCAGCCATCCTTTGTTTTTTATGAAGGACCGCCTTCTGCCAATGGTCAGCCGGGCATTCATCATGTTATGGCGCGGGCGATAAAAGATTTGTTTTGCCGTTATAAAACGCAGAAGGGACATTTTGTTGAACGCAAAGCAGGTTGGGACACGCATGGACTTCCGATAGAAATTGCTGTGGAAAAAACTTTGGGCATCACCAAAGAAGACATTGGCAAAACCATCAGTGTGGAAGATTACAACAAGCAATGTCGCAAAGAGGTGATGAAATATAAAGACCAATGGGATGAATTGACCGAAAAGATGGGCTATTGGGTTGACTTGGAACATCCCTATATCACGTTCGACAACACCTATATCGAAACCGTTTGGAACTTATTGGGCAAACTCTACGACAAAGGATTTTTATACAAAGGCTATTCCATTCAACCGTATTCTCCTGCTGCAGGCACCGGTTTAAGCTCTCATGAATTGAATCTCCCGGGATGTTATAAAATAGTAAAAGATAGCACCGCTGTGGCTCAGTTTAAAGTTGTGAAAAACGAGCATGCTTTGGTGCCCGATTTGTTCAAAAACGGACATGGCGATGTGTTTATTTTAGCATGGACCACCACCCCATGGACACTTCCTTCCAATACGGCTCTTGCCGTAGGTTCGGGCATAGAATATGTGGTGGTAGAAACTTTTAATCAATACACAGGCTTGCCCATCACAGTGGTTCTTGCCAATGATTTAAAAGGTAATTATTTTTCTGAAAAGAATGCGGAACTGAATATGGATGATTATAAAGCGGGCGATAAGAACATCCCGTTTCGAATCATCAATCATTATAAAGGCAAAGACTTAGCCGGCTTACGCTACGAACAATTGCTGCCTTATGTTCAGCCTACGGATGGCGATGCCTTTAAGGTGGTGTTGGGCGATTTTGTTACTACAGAAGATGGAACAGGTATTGTACATATAGCTCCAAGTTTTGGTGCCGATGACTTTCGCACAGCCAAACAACAAGGCTTAGGCTCTTTGACTTTGGTGGATAAACAAGGAAAATTTGTGGATGCCATGGGCGAATTTGCCGGAAGATATGTCAAGAATGAATATGACACCAATCCAAAAGCGGAAACGGAAAACAATGTGGATGTTGATATCATTATCAAACTCAAGAAAGAAAACAAAGCTTTTAAAGCTGAAAAATACGAACACTCCTATCCGCATTGTTGGCGTACCGATAAACCCATACTTTATTATCCTTTGGATTCATGGTTCATAAAGACCACCGCGGTGAAGCAACGTATGATAGAACTCAATCAGACCATCAATTGGAAACCCGAAAGCACCGGAAGCGGACGCTTTGGCAATTGGTTGGAGAATCTTGTGGATTGGAATCTTTCGCGTTCTCGCTATTGGGGCGTGCCGTTGCCGATTTGGACATCAGAAGATCGTTCGGAACAAATTTGTATCAACTCTGCAGAGAAACTTAAATCGGAAATAGAGAAGTCTGTTGCTGCCGGTTTTATGCATGACAATCCTTATAAAAACTTTACGCCGGGAGATTTCTCTAAAGAAAACTATGAAACTTTCGATTTTCACAGACCTTATGTGGATGAAATTATTTTAGTTTCGGCTACGGGCAAAAAAATGTTTCGCGAACCGGATTTGATTGATGTTTGGTTTGATTCTGGTGCGATGCCTTATGCTCAAAATCATTTTCCTTTTGAGAATATGGAGTTTTTCCAAAACAATTTTCCTGCCGATTTCATTGCCGAAGGTGTTGACCAAACGCGAGGATGGTTTTTCACGCTTCATGCAATTGCAACGATGATTTTCGATAGTGTTGCTTTCAAAAATGTTGTTTCCAACGGATTGGTATTAGACAAAAACGGCAACAAAATGTCGAAACGTCTTGGCAACGGCGTTGACCCTTTCGAAACACTTGGGAAATATGGTCCTGATGCCACACGTTGGTATATGATCACCAATTCTCAACCATGGGATAATTTGAAATTTGATTTGGAAGGCATTGACGAAACGAGGCGCAAATTCTTTGGAACCTTGCATAATACATACGCGTTTTTTGCTTTATATGCTAATATTGATGGGTTCAAATTTCAAGAAGCGGAAATTCCTTTAGCGCAACGTCCTGAAATTGATCGTTGGATTATTTCGGAATTAAACACTTTGATATCGCAGGTTAATGAATGTTATGCCGATTATGAACCTACCCGTGCCGGACGTTTGATTCAAGATTTTGTGGATGAGTTTTTGAGCAATTGGTATGTGCGTTTGTGTCGTCGTCGTTTTTGGAAAGGCGATTATACTGAAGACAAAATTGCTGCCTATCAAACGCTTTATACCTGTTTGGAAACCATCACCATGTTAGCGTGTCCCATTGCTCCCTTCTTTATGGATCGTCTCTTTTTAGATTTGAATTCGGTTACAAACAAAAACAAATTCGAGTCGGTACATCTGACGGATTTCCCCGTAGCGAACAAAGACTATGTGGACAAAGACCTCGAAGAGCGTATGCAGTTGGCACAAAAGATTTCTTCTATGGTGCTTTCGCTGCGCAAAAAACATAATCTTCGGGTGCGTCAACCGCTCAGCAAGATTATGATTCCCATGATGGATGAAAACATAAAACATCAAATTGAAGCGGTGAAAAACCTGATTCTTTCGGAAGTTAATATCAAAGCGATTGAATATATTGATAATTCCGCTGGTATTTTGGTAAAGAAAATTAAACCCAACTTCAAAACATTGGGACCAAAATACGGAAAACTTATGAAACAAATTTCGGCTTGTGTTGTTGCGTTTACGCAAGAAGAAATTAATGCAATGGAGAATACAGGAAAAGCACAATTGCTTGTTGAAAACGAAAATGTGGAACTTGAAATGACCGACGTGGAGATACTTACCGAAGATATTCCTGGATGGGTGTTGTCTTCTTCGGGCAATATCACCGTTGCGTTGGACGTTACATTAACATCGGAATTGGTGGATGAAGGCATCGCACGCGAGTTGGTGAACCGTATTCAAAACCTCCGAAAAGACAATAAATTTGAAGTTACAGATAAAATTTTGGTAGAAGTTGAAAAACATCAAGAAATTATTAGCGCCATTCAGAATAATTATTCTTACATTTGCAGCGAAATTTTGGCATCCTCATTAACACTGATTGAACACATATCTACAGACAAAACTTCAGTTGAACTTACTGAAGAAATTACGACTTTTGTTTCTTTAAAAAAAGCTTAGGTTAAATAATAAAATATATAATTGGTTATGGAAAAGAAGGTTAAAAAGACAAACGAAAAAGAAATAGCACCTAAAAAAGCTGTTGCGCAAAAAGAAGTAAGTAGCAAAAACTCTTATTCTGATGAAGAATTGCAAGAGTTTAAAGAGATAATTTTGGCGAAGTTGGAAGACGCGCGAAAAGATCTTGAAATTTTGACCGAAGCGTTTTCGAACAGCGGCGGCGAAGATATTAATGATACTTCTCATTCGTTTAAAATTCTTGAAGAAGGCTCGCAAGTGCTTTCGAAGGAAGAAAACAGCGCTTTGGCTATGCGTCAAGCAAAGTTTATCAAGAGTCTTGAAAATGCACTTATCCGTATTCAAAATAAAACATACGGTATTTGCAGAGTGACCGGAGAATTGATTCCTAAGGAACGTCTGCGTGTTGTGCCTCATGCAACACTTTGCATCGGTGCAAAAAATGATCAAAAGAAAATGAAAAACATTCTGTAATTTTTACTCTTTTGAAAAAAGCCTTACTGCTCAAAGCTTTACTAGTAATTTTCGTTGTATTATTTCTCGACCAATTTGTCAAAATTTGGATTAAGACGCACTTTTATTACGGCGAAACCTTTCATGTGTTTGGGCTAAATTGGTTTCAAATTCATTTTATCGAAAACAATGGCATGGCTTTCGGGATGGAATTTGCCGGGAATTATGGCAAAATTTTCCTGACCGTGTTTCGCCTGATTGCTAGTAGCGGGATTGCTTATTATCTTTATATCCTCATAAAAAAAGAAGCAAACTCGTTTCTGATTATTACGATTGCGTTGATTTTTACGGGTGCTATCGGCAATATTTTGGATAGTATGTTTTATGGATTGATGTTTAGCGAAAGTACCATGTTTGATAAGGCGGTTTTTATGCCGACGGGAGGTGGTTATAGCACGTTTCTCTATGGCAAAGTGGTGGATATGTTTTATTTTCCTGTAATCAATACCACTTGGCCCCATTGGATTCCTTTCATTGGGGGCAGTTCTTTGGAGTTTTTTCAACCCATATTTAATGTTGCTGATAGTGCCATCACTATCGGTGTGTTCCTCCTATTAATTTTTCAAAAACGAATGTTCAAACCAAGCAAAGCTGCGGAAGTAAGTGAGGTTGCAGAAGCGAAGGAATAAGTTTTGTTTTACTCTTTTTGTTTGAGTTGCTTGAGTTGGGTGGCTAGTATTTCGTTTGTTTGATTTTGAAGACGTAGATGCACTTTTAGGAGTTCGTTTTCTTGTTGTAAATCTTTAATTTGTTTTGTTAGTTGGATTTTTTCTGCTTTGGTGAGCGGGTTGGTATCATCATAATAGTATTGAAAAAAATTATGATCTAACTCTTTGGAGATGCGTTGCAGCATGTGAAGGGAGATGTCGGGTTGGAATAAAAGTCTATACATGCCTGAGCGGCTAAACCCTAATTTTTGGGCTAAGGTGGGGACAGAAATGTGCTTTTGATAGCTTATCTCCTTGATTTTTTGTCCAATATCTGTTATCATATCGTTTTAATTTTTCTGCAAAAATACAAATTTTTCTTTTATCTTTATAAAAAATCTTTTAGGATTGGACGAATGGTACCTTTTAGTATATAAACGGTACTTAAATAAAGATAACAGTACGTTGGAAAAGGAGAAAAGGTACTTGGAAGAGGATTATCGTTGCTTGGAAGAGGATAAACGTCTATTAAAAGAGGACACACGGGCATTGGAATGAAGGAGTGGATGGTTGGGAGGGATGTGAGTTGGTTTGGAAGTGATATGAGATTGGATTGGAGGTATAGGTGGGCGGTGGATGGTAGGGGCAATTAAGTAGGTTATGGGTTTCGCGTCTCGTTTTAATCAATATTCAAAGCGATATTGTGTTCCAAAGTGTAGCGTGGGTGGCATGATAATATCATCCCTTCGGGATTTTAAATAGCATTGTTGGATTATTTTCTATAATAATTACAGTCCTTCGGACTTATAGGAAATATCAGCATATTTCTACCATAATGTCGCCCCGATGGGGCTTGATTTCCTTGGCGTATATATTTCTACCATAATGTCGTCCCGATGGGACTTGATTTTCTTAACGTGCGCTTTTCTACCATAATGTCGTCCCGATGGGACTTGATTTTCATTCCGTACGTTTTTCTACCATAATGTCGTCCCTAACGGGACTTGTTTTTCTTTATGTGCCTTTTTCTACCATAATGTCGCCCCGATGGGGCTTGATTTTCTTGGCGTATATTTTTCTACCATAATGTCGTCCCGATGGGACTTGATTTTCATTACGTGCATATTTCTACCATAATGTCGCCCCGATGGGGCTTGATTTTCTTAACGTGCGCTTTTCTACCATAATGTCGTCCCGATGGGACTTGATTTTTATTCCGTACGTTTTTCTACCATAATGTCGTCCCGATGGGACTTGATTTTCATTCCGTACGTTTTTCTACCATAATGTCGTCCCGATGGGACTTGTTTTTGTTGTGATCAATATTCCTACCGATATTGTGTCCCTATGGGACAATAGAATTACGAAATTTCGGTATCCCGTAGGAGTTATATATCCAAAGAAAAAAAAGGAGTTGAATTTAAGTCTGCAGCCTTATTGGGAGGTAGGCGATAGGGATGACAAAAGAGTTAATCGGACAACAATGGATTTATATATAATTTTCATCTTAATGGATAAGGAATTTGGAATAAAAAATTGAGTTCCAAAGTTACTAACAAAAGTATATTATTTTTGTGTGTATAAAAAGTGCAAGTTTTAGCGTTTGTTTATAATTACATCCATTAATTTTGCAAAAAAAATCTGTGAAGAAGTTCAGTTTACGTATTCGAAATCCAAAAGTGGCGAAAAGGCTTAGAAAGACGGCTATTTGGTTGGGGATTGTTTTTTTGCTTGTGGGAGGGGTAGGCATTTTTATGGAATATTATTATGAAGATACGGTGAAAGGTATCATCATCAATGAATTGAATGCAAGGTTGAATACTGAAATTGTTGTTCAAGATGTGAATAGGGATATACAATTTTCTATATTTAAGAAGTTTCCTTATGCTTCGGTGAGCTTCAGTAATGTTGTTATTTTGGATGCTATCAAGGATAAAAAAAATAAGAAAAATCTGTTGGAAGCCAAAACAGTTTATTTGCAGATGAGCATTTGGGATTTGATTTTTGGGAAATTTCGGATACAAAAAATTGAAGTGAGCGATGCCGTTGCCTTGATTAAAACGTATAAAGATCGCAGCGATAACTATCATTTTTGGAAACCATCAACCGACACAACGAAGACAAACTTCTCGTTGGATTTACAAAAAGTGTGGCTGAATCATGTGCGCGTGGCGTATATAGATTATGGTCGGAGGCAGAATTTTACGGTGGTGGCTAAGGATGTGTTGTTCACGGGGAATTTTTCGGACGAGAGTTTTTTGATGCATATTGATGGGGATATGTATGTTGAGAAAATAAAATCGGAGAACAATTTGTATCTTGCCAACAAAAGCACCAAGATGGAAGTGGCGATGGATATTAATAGTAAACAAAAATTGATTACGTTTCAAGAAGCCAATGTGAGCGTTGGGAAGTTGTTTTTCGCTTTGGCAGGAAATATTGCTTATGGCGATAGTTTGACGCGTCTTGATTTGCAGATTGATGGAAAAAAGATGCAGTTGCAATCGTTCGTTAATGAATTGCCACCGCAATATCGTTCGTATTTTGCAGGATATGAATGTAGGGGGGATTTTTATTTTGTTGCTAATATAAAAGGAGCTGTGGGAGAGAAGGTTTCTCCTGCCGTGAATGTTACTTTTGGGCTGAAGCAAGGCGAAATTGAGCGAACGGAAAATGGTATCACCTTAAAAAATGTGGGTTTCAATGCTACTTATAGCAATGGATTGAAGCATTGTTCGCAGACGGCAATCGTCAGGATAAACGGATATACTTCTGCCTTAAATGATGGCAGTATCACGGGAAATATCACCCTGAAAAACTTGACGAATCCTGAGCTCGACCTGAATGTTACGGCGAATTTGAATTTGAAGGACGTGTTTGATTTCATGAAGATAGATACGGTGGAATCGGCGGAGGGAAGGCTGATTCTGCAAGCCGATTTTAAAGGAAACACGGGCAGTTCGGGCACTTTCACCATGAAAGATTTTATAGCAAGCACTACGACGGGAAAAATGGAGCTTCAGAATGCCAACATTGTGATGAAAGGCAAGGCGCAGAAGTTCACCAATGTGAATGGGAATTTTGTTTTCAGCAATAATGATGTGGAGTCGCAAAATTTCACGGGCAGCTATATGACGAATGATTTTTCGTTGAAAGGACGTTTCAAAAATATACTTCCCTATTTGTTTCTGCCGAATCAAAATTTGATTATTGATGCCGATTTGGTTTCGCAAAACTTAGACATGGCAGAAATTTTAAAGTTTTCGGAGAGCAAAAAGGATACGGTTTATCGTTTGAATTTGCCCGATAATATCAGTTTTAACCTTGCGTTGCTGATTAAAAAATTTAGCTTTAATAAATTCATTGCTACCAATATTACCGGCACTATTCAGATGAAAAATAAGCAAGTGATAGCAAAAAATATTTCGTTGCAAGCGATGAATGGGAAGATAGATTTCACGGGATTGATTGATGGGTCGCAGGCTGAGAAATTGCTGATAAGTTGTGATGCTTCGATCAAACGTGTGAACATTGAACGATTGTTTGGCGAGTTGGATAATTTCGGACAAAAAAGTCTTCAAGATAAGAATATCAAAGGGGTGCTTACGGCGGATGTTCAGTTTGCTTCCGTTTGGTCGTCAACGTTTAAAGTGGAGAAGCCGACGATTTATGCGAAAGCGAATATCATGATAGATAATGGCGAATTAATCAATTATGAACCCTTGAGCGGCTTGTCTAAATATTTGAAAAACCGTGACCTTTCGCATGTGGCATTTCAGACGCTAAAAAATACGATAGTGATAAAAGATCAATTGATTACGATACCCGATATGGAAATAAATAGCAATGCGATTGATTTTAAATTGAACGGCACGCACGGATTTAACCAAACGATAGATTATCATTTGGGGGTGTTGATTGCGCAAATACGCAACACGGGCGACAAAAAGAACAATCAAATTAAAGATATAGGGCAAATTGAAGACGATGGGCTTCACAAAGAAAAATATTTTTTCCGTATCACGGGCACCGTTGACAAACCTGTGTATCATACTCTAGACAAAGAAGGTTATAAGCAAAACATGAAAAACAATTTGGCGAAGGAAAAAGAAAACCTGAAAACCATCTTGAATAGGGAGTTTGGTTGGTTTAAGAAGGATAGCACGGTGATGAAAAATCCAAAGGACAAGCCGAAACCTACCTACGATTTTAATGTGATTTGGGATGAAGATGAGGCTCCGGCGAAGAAAGAATAAGCGCCAAAATTTTAAAAACAAAACACATCTATGCAGGTAAAATTAGTGTAGTATTGTCAAATTTTGTAGTTTTGCAAAAATTGCACTACTTTCATGAAAATTTCCGCATCCATATATTCAAGCAAAGACAAAGAATTACTCGCTCTTATCGAGGAATTGGATGCGTATAAGGTGAACTTTTTTCATATTGATAGTATTGATAATGTGGAGGTTTTTGATGATATTGAACAAATTCGAAGTTTGAGCCCTACTCCTATAGATTTGCATTTGATTACGTCAAGTCCCGAAACGTATTTTGAGTTGATAGGAAAACATCACATTGAAAATGTTACTTTTCAATACGAATCGCTTCAATCGAAACTTGAGATTCCAAAAACGTTGGCTCCAAACATTGGATTGGCGATAACCTCCGACACCAACATTGATGTTTTTGAGCCTTATGCTGACAGTTGTTCTTTTATTCTTTTTATGACGACCACGCCCGGGATGAGTGGCGGGGAATTCAACAAACAAAACTTTAAAAAGATACGTCAGTTTAGAGCAAAGTATCCTGATAAAAAGATACATGTGGATGGCGGCATTAATGCCGAGTTGTCGTTCATCTTGCGGAATATGGGAGTTACGGCTGCAGTCATTGGTTCGTATCTTTTCAAGGGGTCGTTTATTGGTTCGGCTATGCTCAACCTGAAAAGTCAAGAAGTGAAATCTTCTTATAGGATAGGCGATTTTATGCTCGACCAAGATGAAATTCCTGTGGTGAGTTATGAAGGGCTTCGCTTCGAAGATGTGTTGTTGGCTATCGAAAACTATAAATTGGGGTTTACGAATGTTGCGGATAAAAACGGGATGCTCATTGGCATCATCTCGAATGCGGATATTCGCAAAGGACTGATTAAAAACCTCAAAGACTTTAATGCAATCAATCCGAATGACATCATAAATCGGACTCCGGCTTTTGTTTATGAAGACGATACGGTTTCGGATGTTTTGACATATATTAAAAACCTACAATTTCCCGTTATGTTTCTTCCCGTTGTGGATAGAGCCAAAAGAATTGTAGGGACCATTAAATTTAACAATCTAATAAAAGGAGAATCATGATACTCCATCTTGAAAAAAATACCGATACCGCAAGATTAAAGCAACTTGCCGACTTCTATGAAGCCATAACAATTATTGATGAACAGAAATTGGTGTTGATAACGCCTTCCCGATTCAAGAATATTGAGGAAGCGCATCAGCCTTTTGTGAACGAAGTTTTTGTTTTCGAAAATGATATTCAATTAGCTAGCCGCAAATATTTGAAGGAAAAGAGATCGGTGAAAATTGGACAAAACCACATAGGGGGCAACTTCCGCAATGTTTTGGTGACTATTGGACCATGCTCTGTGGAGTCGGAAGGACAAATCACACAATCTGCCGAGTTTATCAAAAGCCTTGGTTTGAGTACGCTCAGAGCCGGAAGCTTTAAGCCGAGAACATCGCCTTATACCTTTCAAGGCTTGGGAACGAAAGGTTTAACCCTTTTGGATAACATCCGACAGAAATATGGTTTGTCCATAGTGACCGAAGTACGCGATTCTTCTCATGTGGATGAGGTGATAGCCTTTGCGGATGTGGTTCAAGTGGGTGCTAAATCCATGTATGATCAAGGCATTTTGCGCAAATGCGGAAAGACCCATAAGCCCATCTTATTGAAAAGGGGCTTTGGCACGAATCTGCAAGAATTTGTTCAAGCGGCTGAGTTTATTCTTTCGGGCGGGAACGAAAATGTGATTTTGTGTGAACGTGGCATTCGCACTTTTGAAACTAAGACTCGATTTACCTTGGATTTATGCGGTGCTGCTTATCTGAAAGAAAATACGAATCTGCCTGTCATCCTCGATCCAAGTCATGCTATGGGATATGCTTATGGTGTTCCCGATTTGGCACGTGCTTGCATGGCGATGGACATTGAAGGCTTGCTGATTGAAGTGCATCCCAATCCACAGATGGCGCAATCAGATGCTTCGCAACAACTCGATCATCAGCAATTTGAAAGCTTATTCGGCACACTAAAAGGAATTGCAATGGCTATCAATCGCACGATTATATGATTTGTTTTGTCTGCGAAAATATCAAATATCTTGCAGCGCAGCGTAAGCTGTATCCCGAACAAATTACGGCAGCAACAGGGATAGACCTGAATACAATTGTCTCGTTTCTCAACAAAGAGCAACTGCCAAATGCCGAAGAATGTTTGCGTTTGGCTAGCTTCTTAAGTATCCCCGTTGGCACATTGATAAGTGTTGACATCCAAAAGAAAGAAAGTGTTTTAGCCGACTTTGATTTTAAATTCTTGGTGTTAGATGTGGATGGAGTCATGACCGATGGCGGCATGTATTATTCCGAAAAAGGAGATGAATTCAAAAAGTTTAATGCTAAGGATGGCTTAGCGATTATTCGTTTGATAGCTGCTGAGAAGAAAGTGGGGTTTTTGAGTTCAGGATTCACCAAAAATATCATTGAGAAACGGGCAAAGCTTTTGGGTGTTCATTATGTATTTATCGGTACATGGAAGAAGCTCGAAGTGCTCGAAAATTGGTGTAAAGAGTTGAACATTTCTCTGAATAACGTAGCTTACATTGGCGATGATTTGAATGATTTGGCTATTATAGAGAAAGTTGGTTTGTCGGCTTGCCCTGCGGATGCCGTATTGAGCATTAAAGAAAAGGTTAATATCATTTTATCTTCCAATGGCGGGAAAGCTTGTGTGAGAGAATTCATAGATTCCTACCTTTTTTAATTGGTTTGTTTCATCATTGAATATAAGCCGTTTACAACACCCTTCTGAAAATTAGAAAAGTTTTTTCTTGGTCTATTCAAATAAAAGCCTTTACTTTGTACATCCAATAAGTTTTTTAGGACAAATAAAAGTGTGTAATAATGCGTTCTTTTATATGTTGAGAATGAAATTGACAAAACAAAATCATGACTTTATCGAAAAAAACCATCTTCCTAATTTTATTTACGCTGCTTTCGCAGTGTATATTTGCTGAAAAAAATAGTTTTATACCAAGCGTTCAGGAAAAACCTGATTCTTTATTTATTAAAGACAATCCTGTTGTGGCTCAATTGGACAGTTTGGTGAATGTGAAGTTCTTCACCAATGCAGATTTTACTGCCGATGTCTCGAAATTAAACAAATATAAATTCGCTAAAGATTCTATTCCTGAATATACCGACAGTGTTTATCGTGAACGAATCAATCGCTTGGGTGTGAAATCTCCTTTTGAGTTTGTTTATAACCAACAAGTACGAAATTTTATTGATTTATATGCCATAAAAAGACGCTCCCTAACCTCCCGCATGTTGGGCATGGCAGAAATGTATTTCCCCTTATTTGAAGAACAACTAGACAACTATGGGGTTCCTTTAGAATTGAAGTTTTTGCCTATCATCGAATCGGCGATGAACCCCATAGCTCGTTCACGCGTGGGTGCAAGTGGTTTGTGGCAATTTATGCTTGGCACCGGGAAGTTATATGATTTGAAAGTTACTTCCTATGTTGATGATAGATGCGACCCCTATAAAGCAACTGTGGCAGCATGCAAGTTCTTAAGCGATTTGTATTCGGTCTATCATGATTGGGCAATGGTTTTAGCGGCTTACAATTGCGGTCCGGGCTGTGTGAATCGTGCCATACGTTTGGCGAATATTGATACCGCAGAACGTATAACCTATTGGAAAATACAAAGCTTTTTGCCGAAAGAAACACAAAATTATGTCCCTGCTTTTATTGCGGTGAGTTATGTGATGAGTTATGCCACCGAACACAATCTATATCCTATGCAGCCCCCCATCATGCATTGCGATATTGATTCTATCACTTTAACGCACAATCTTGCCTTGTCGCAAATTTCTTCATATCTCTGCATCTCGAATGATAATTTACAGATGCTCAATCCTGCCTATAAGAAAGGAATCATTCCCGCTACAGCAGAAACACCTTATGTCTTACGACTTCCTCGAAAGAATATGGACGATTTCATCAACAACGAAACTGCCATTTATTGTTACAAAACACCTCAGGAGATCAATTATTTGGCGCAATTGCAAAAGATGGCTTCATTAAAAACAAGTCCAAGTCCTGTGGCACTAAAGAAAGCAGCTACAACACCAACGGTGGCAGCCAAACAAACCACAACACCAACGCAGCCCACAGCCACAGCCAAGGTAGAAACTCCTGTTACGCCAACTCAAACCGCCCCCAACGTCGCAGCGAAGCCTTCACCAAGCACGTATAACAAATATGTATATCACACCGTGCAAAAAGGAGACAGTCTGTGGAGCATTGCTAGTAAGTATTCAGGCGTTTCTATTGACGAAATTCGCAAACTGAATAATTTATCCGTGAAACAAACTATTTTCCCGGGACAAAAGTTGAAGATTGGACTGAAGGGATAATATATACATACTTTAAATGAAAAAGGCTTGGAGCAATCCAAGCCTTTTTTTTGAGCCACTAATGGGACTCGAACCCACGACCTACGCATTACGAATGCGTTGCTCTACCAACTGAGCTAAAGTGGCATATATAAACAACAGTATCAAGAAACCCTTCAAGCTTGTGTCGGGATGAGAAGACTCGAACTTCCGACCCCCACGTCCCGAACGTGGTACGCTACCAACTGCGCTACATCCCGATTTTATATTGCGGCTGCAAAGGTACGGATTTTATTTTTAATATGATTACTGTAATAGCTTCATTTTTATTTTTGATGCAAGAATATCTATCGCAACATGATTTCGGCCCCCTTGCGGGATGATGATATCCGCATAGCGTTTCGTGGGCTCTATGAACTGAAAGTGCATCGGTTTCACCCACTTTTCGTAGTGTCCCAACACATCCGACAGGGAACGACCTCTTTCTTCTGTGTCGCGGTGGATGATACGCATCAGGCGGTCGTCGGCATCAGCATCAACAAAAACTTTGATGTTGAAACGCTCTAATAGTTTGGGATGCGTGAAAATCAAAATACCCTCCACGATGATCACTTTTTTAGGCTCAACAGGGATAAACTCTTTGGCACGCGCACAAGTTAAATACGAATAGATGGGCATGTCTATCGTCTTGCTTTTTTTCAACAGGTCGAGGTGTTTGATCAGCAAGGGGAATTCGATGGAGGACGGGTGATCGAAGTTTATTTTGGAGCGTTCTTCGGCGCTGAGGTGTCCGTTGTCTTTGTAATAGGAATCCTGAGAAATAACAGCCACAGACCCTTTAGGGAAGTCGTGCATGATTTTTTTAACTACGGTTGTTTTTCCGGAGCCTGAGCCACCGGCTATTCCGATGATTAACATATATGTGTTTTGTTCTGTATTATTACTTGGTTAATGGTTTCACGATGCAAATATATGCATTTTTGGAGTTTTACAAGCTAATGTGTTTATTATTTTTATCAATCTACGATGGAATCTAGTTAGAATGGCATAAGAATAAAGTAATAAAGTTGAGAATCAGAGGGGGATGATGTTTTGTTACTGAAGTAATAAAGTTAAGGGTGGGGGATTTTGTGAATAAGGGGTGTTAGGTAATAGCGTTTAAGAGGTTTATAATTTTGGATTCATTTAATGGAAATTGAGAGCATTGTTTGTCTCCTTATGTAAAAGTGATAATGCAAAGAATTGCTGTTGTATTGCAAAGTTTCACTGTTGTGTTGCAAAGTTTCGTTGTTGTGTTGCAAAGTTTCGCTGTTGTGTTGTAAAGTTTCGCTGTTGTGTTGCAAAGTTTCACTGTTGTGTTGCAAAGTTTCGCTGTTATGTTGCAAAGTTTCGCTGTTGTGTTGCAAAGTTTCACTGTTGTGTTGCAAAGTTTCGCTGTTGTGTTGCAAAGATTCGCTGTTGTGTTGCAAAGATTATGATAGGGATATAATTGAGAGGGAAAAAGGAAATGTTGATTAAAAGTTCAGAGGATAGCTAGTTGGCTCGCGCGCAAGGGATTGGAACGGAAAGCCCACAGGGGCGTTATTCAGCCACGAGGACTTGGAGAGGAAAGCCCGACCCGACGAAGGAGGGATGCGCCCAAAAAAAGATCCAAGTTCCAAATTCCAAGTTCCAAATTCCAAGAGGTACTACGAATTACGAATTGGCGAATTACGAATATGGGGGCGAGTTTAGGGGTTCAGAGTTCCTAGTTCCTAGTTCTTAGTTCGGAGTTTGGGGTGGGGAATGGTTATAGGGAGAATTGTTGGAGGAGTTGTTGGATGCGGAGGCGGTTGTGGAGTTCGGTTTGGATGATGGTTTGGACGGTGGTGTGGTATTTGAGGGCTAGGGCATGGTGGCGTTTGAAGTACATGTCGTGGAGGACGAGTTGTTTGATGAAGTCGTATTGGTCGTGGTTTTGGTTGGGATAGTAGATGTCGTAGGCGGCTTCGATGAATCCCCAATAGCCATAGAAGGCGTTTAGCTCGGTCATGGAGAGGAGAATGACGTCTTGTTTTTCAATCTCTTGTTGGAGATTGAGTTCGACGGAGATGTTTTTTGGGGTCCAAATGTCGGGCCAAATGCCCGTGAAGTAGTACCAATATTGATGTCCCGAATACATGCTGTCCACAATTTGATTGCTGATGAATGCCCAATAGTAGCTGTCGCCGATGGTGAGGAGCTTGGGACGGGTTTTGTTGGGTTTGGTGATGAATGATATTTTGGGATAGCACATCTGGAGATGGGGCAGCTCGAAGAGGAGATTGAGGGTGGCTTCGATGTCGAAGTCCACGTCTTTGAGGGTGTTGGTTACGGGGAATGCTTCCCAATTGAGTTCGGGCATGTCAATGTGGCGCTGATGTTCGATAAACTTGGCGAGGGTGTCGGCGGCGGTGAACATGCCGTAGGTGCTCCAATGGACGCCGTAGGTGGCATATAAGGGATAGGGGGATGTGGACTTGATGGAGCGAAACCATGAGTTCAAATCGAGGGCGAGGATGCCGCGCTTTTTGGTTTGGGCAATGAGATAGTCCATGTTGGAGATGGTTTTGTTTAGGGGATGATATCTGTCGGGGATGTATTCGGGATAGAAACTTGCTTTGCCGGGCTCGAAGACGAATATCAAATCAATGTTGTGGGCTCGTTTGAGGGTGTCTTGGAGGAGTTTGGCGCGGCGCAGGAGGTCGTCCCAATAGAGGATGCCGATGAAGTTGTAGCCTGTGTAGTCTAAGATATAGCCTTCTTCGTATAAGCAATCGTGTTTGCCCACGACGACGTTTTTGGCTTCGGTTTGTTTGAAGCAGGTGTAGTTTATCTGATTGTTGAGACGGATGAGGGGTTGGCGGAAGCCAAAGTTGTCGTCGAGATATTTGGAGCATTTCTTTTGAAAGGATTCGTTGAACCATGTTTTGAAGGATAAGGAATCGGGTTTTTTGTTGATGACATAATAGCCATTCAAGGGTTTAAACTTGATGAGTTTATATTTCTGTTGTATCAAAGGCAGGAAGAGGATGCCGATGATGAGCAGAATGAGTAGTTTTTTGATGAGTTTCTGCATATCAAAATCTGAAATAAATGAATGGATTGAAACCCGAGGAAGCGACCCCCGCAGCAGAGACGACGAATAGGAAAATGCCAAAGAGGCTTAGCAGAATGACGTTGCGAGATTTTTGCTTTGAGGAATAGACGCGCTCTTGCCATTGCTCTAAAGAAGGGAGGGCGCCGAAAAAGGAGAATAGGAAGGCGAACATAAGTATGACCCAAAAGCGGGAGTCGAGGTATAAGTCGGAGGCGCGGAAATTGAAGTTGAACATGCTTGACAGGAAGTATTTGATGTGGGATACGTTTTGGCAGCGAAATAAAACCCACCCGATTAAAGTCAAAAAGAAGGTGAATAGGATGCTTGGATATTTGCCGATGCGACGAAGGAGGTTCAACAAAAAGAGTTTGTCTAATATCAAAAACAATCCGTGGAAAGCACCCCACAGAATGAAATTCCATTCGGCACCATGCCAAAAGCCTGAGATGAGAAAGACCACCACTAAGTTGAAATACATACGCGGCACGGAAACGCGGTTGCCGCCCAAAGAGAGATAGAGATAGTCGCGCATCCATCGGCTGAGGGAGGTGTGCCATCGTCGCCAAAACTCTGTGATGGATTGGGAGATGTAGGGATTGTTGAAGTTTTCGGGGAAGATGAATCCCATCATGCGGGCTAAGCCGATAGCCATGTCGCTGTAGCCCGAGAAGTCGAAATAGATTTGGAAAGCATAAGCGACGATTCCTAACCAAGCCAAAGGGGTGGTTAAATCGTCGGCTCCTAAGGCGAAAATCTTGTCGGCTTCGGCGCCAAGGATGTTGGCAATGAGTATCTTCTTCGCCAAACCGATGACAAACCGGAAGAAGCCAAGCAATTGATTATCCAAAGTGAATTGATAGCTGCGGTCTTCGATTTGGTCGGATATTTCGTTGAAACGGATGATAGGTCCTGCAATAAGTTGGGGGAAGAAAAGGATGTATAAGGCATAATTCCAAATGCTTTTCATGGGAGGTTTGACGCCGCGATAGACATCAATGAGGTAGCTCATCTCATGAAAGGTGAAAAAACTAATGCCGATGGGTAAGGCAATCTTGGTCCAATGGAGTTCTTTCATGCCGAAGCCGGAGAGCATGTCGTTGGCATTGGCGACGAAGAAATTGGCGTATTTAAAATAAATCAGTATGCCGATGTTGATAGTGATGGCGAGGGCAAGGAGGAGTCGTTTGCGGAGTCCTTGGGAGGAATGGATGAAGCGGGCGAAGAGAAAATCGCATACGATGGAACCTAAAATAACGAAGACAAACAAAGGAGCGCCCCAAGCATAAAACAGGACACTCGCCAATAGCGCTACCAAGTTTTTATAGTTCTTAGGCGTTACATAATATAAAAATAAGGTGAGCGGTAAGAAGAAGAATAAGAACAGTATGCTGCTGAAAACCATGTTTGCTATTTCATGTACATCATGCGCCCAAAGGTGCTATTGTCGTCGGTGATGAAGCGATAATAGTAGATGCCTGAAGCTACTTTGGTGTCGCTTTGGTTGGTGCCATCCCAACTAAAGGTGTAATCTCCCGCATTCAATCGGTTGGAAACAATCTTTTTGATTTCGTTGCCGCTCACATCCATAATTATCAAGTCCACCTTTGAGGAATTGTCCAAGGTAAAGCGGATTTGGGTTTGGTTATTAAACGGATTGGGATAGATTTGGAGATGATTTGGGTTGAGATTGTTTTCGTCAATGCCTGTGGGTACTATCACATGAAAGGTGACAGGAATGGAGACGGTATCGGTGAAGTTATAGGTCATTTTCACGATACAGTTGTAGGTGTCGTTCGCCAAACCAAAGGAATTGAAAATTAGTTTGAGGGCGTCATTCTCAGAAGCATCCAAACTGCCATAATTCACTTCGGAAGTCAACCAATGGTCGTTTCCGTTAGCAGAGAAGTTGCTGATGTCGCAATTATAGACGACGATGTTGGAGGCACTATTATTGGCCATGGCGATGGAATCCATCCCGATAGAATCAATGATTTGGGTTTTATAGATGGAGTTGGGGTTTTGGGTGACGTTGGAAGCCAATTCTATGGAAGGTGGGAAGACGATATAATCCAACCAAGCGCAATCTTCGCCTGCACTGACAGAGTAATCCTTTTTATAGGTCCATTTGAAGATATGTGTGCCCGAAGTAACGGGATATTCGAAGCGTTGCCATGTGGTGACTCCGTCCCATTTCGCCATTTCAATGCCATCTATGTAGAAAGCGAGAAAGTCGTAATCGGTATAGCCGGGATGTGCCTCACAGGAGACTTTTCGATAAAAGCTCATGGTGCCACTGTTCAAAATGTTTAAATTGACATACAAAGAGGTTTGCTGATTCTCTGAGATATTGCCTGATTTAGCACATTCTAATCCTTCGTAAGGTAATTCTGTAGATGCAAACCAAACGGAATCACCATTGGTGACCCAAGGGAAGTGAGATAAATCTGCCGTTTCAAAATCTTCGGCATTGCCGCCAATTTGAACGGTAAAGAATTTATGTGTAACGTATCCTCCATCAGCAGTAAGTTTCAGATTGAAAACTACGATATGCCCATCGGGAACGGCGTTAGAAGCATTGACCACATAAAAAGCATTTCCATGATTATCGCCTGCAATGTTGGCAAAGTGCATGGAGTCGCTGATGATGCCAATGAAAGGGTCGTTGGACGTTAAGATGCCGTTGACATTGTAGGCTGTTGCGCCGCCAATATTTTTCACTTCGACAAGAATGGAAGCGTTTTCGCCGGGTTCTAAAATGTTGTTGTTGCCATCGGCAACAGTAACGGTGCCTACATCTAATATCAACGAACGAACAGGCAATTGTATTTGGATGTTAAAGGTGTCGGTGGTATTGAAGACTTTCAAATGTAAGGTAATGATATGATTGTCTTCCACAGTTGTGTCCACATTAAAGGAGAAAGCATTGAGAAACGCCACCGAATCGTCGGGAAGGAGATTGCCGACATTTTCCACACTATCCACCATAGCAACATGGCTGTCGGTAGTGGAGATTTGCATGTGGGCATTTGGAATCGTTACGCTGCCAATGTTTTTTAAGGCAACGCTTAACAGGACGTTCTCGCCTGCATTGATGATGGAATCAATTCCCGCAGCTACCTTATAGGTAGCAAGCACGCCATTGGTGTTAAACGCTAAGGTTTTGGTGGAAGAAATGTTGTTGTTGTCGGTAACTTTGAAGGTTATGGGCAGGTTGTTATATTCCATAGTAGGGGTTCCCGAAAGCAAGCCATTGTCGGAGATTTTTAGCTCAAAAGGAATGCTTGGGGGCGTAAGCGTAATCATCCGAGTTGTTGTGTTTACATTTAATTTGCCTGAGTAATCCGTGTATTGATAGTTGTTGTTATCGCCACGCGACACAGCGCTAATCCATGCTGTGGTTGAAGCGACATTGATGTTGTCATAATAGAATTCAATTTTTCCGCTTGGATATAGTTTCACGGCAACATTCACCACGCTTGTGCCTTGTCCGTTCACATAAGCGCTCCATCTAAAGGTGGCGTATTGACTGTTTCCTTCATACCAAAAGCCATTGCCTGAACCGAAAGTCAAATCGGTGAGGAAGGGGGCAATCATTTTGGTGCTTTTAAACAACAATACTTTGTCCACCAAATAGGGCCATGTGTAAAACAAGTCATCAAACTTGATATAGCCATCAGGACTAATATATAGTTTGTTGTATTTCTCGCCATAGAAAGGAAAGTCGAAGCCAAGATTTTGAACGGCATAGCCTGTTGCATTTGTGACCAAGGCTAATGTGCTAATAGCAGGATAGGTTGCTGTGGTGTAGCTTGCGGAAAAATCATATAAGTAATCCCAATGATAGGGCGTGGTGCCATTTGCAGCGCTTAATTGCAAGGAATACGGTTCGTTGACGGGAGCATCGGGCAAGGAAGTAGTGGTGATGCCGACTTTGCTAAAGTTTACAACTTTAGTTATGGACAAACGGGTGGTGTCATTATTGGTCAGCACTACATTGGTTGAAGGGCAATCCGTTTGAACCACACCCGAGGTGTAATCAATAATGGAATAGCTGTTTATTTGTCCTGTATAGATGTCATTAGGATCGTTTTCGGCAACTTGCAAGAAGTACTTAGCATTTTGCCCGGGCTGAATATAGGTAAGCAAAGGGCTTAAGTCGAGACCAAATTCTATGGTTTTGGCAGCCTCTATGGTGTCGCCTTGCATGAAATAATCGCCTCCCTGAAAGTTATAAATCGGGAATTCTAAGACGTAGCGAGGTTTCGTATCCGTGAGATTGGTAGAGAGTCCTGCTGTTACTTTGATTTTGTTACGGGAATCGTGTTTGAGTTGCACTTTCATGGTTAACAAAGGGTCATAGGTTTGTTTCACATATTGAATGGAAACCCGATGATTCCAAATGCCACCTGCACCAATATCATCCGCTAAACATTTATACATCATATAGGAATATCCCCCGTTTCCCCAACTCGGTCCTGCATATCCGTTAATGAATTTGAGTCCGCCAATTTCCCAATCATGCATATCCACCACACCATCTCCATTGATGTCAATAGTATTGGTGTAAACGCCATCGCCATTAAAGTCGAAACGGATAGAGTCATTGTAGCCAACCACGGTCCATGTATGGCTTGGACTTCCTCCCCAAGTGGACATCAACGCCTTGCCGCCTTCCTCTGTCCCCGCAGGCAAAGTGGTGTTGGGACCTCCATATTGCGCATAAAAGTTTGCCAAACCACCCACAGCAGAACCATCCAAATGGTTGTGTATCCAATTTTTCAACACCGCCAAACCTTCGGGCGTATTCACCTGAAGATTATACCCTGTATACAAGCGGTTGTGCATGGCATTGTAATATAAATTGTAGCCCGTCATCCAACGTTTTTCACCACCTGTCCATAGATCACCACCGTAATCGGATACGTTGGGCGTTCCACACACGCGGAGAATCTCCCACGAATCGTAATAGCTTGCGCCCGTATAGTTGTATCCGCCATTGAGAAAATTCCAAGCAAAATGCGTTACATAACGATTTTGGGGAACATTGGAAGGTACGTTGCGCAAGCGGTTCATTTCAAAAGTGAAATCATCGGCGATGCTGGCTGATTGTCCACATTCATAGCCGCCCTGCCATGTTGTTACAATCATATAAGGTTGCGTTGAATTATCAACCATATAAGGTAATGAACTTTTGAGTGAGGGCAAATAGTCTGCTGGCACTAAATCGGGCAAAGAAGCAATCTTCATTAGCTCCTTATCGGTGAGCATCGGAAGGTATTTTGACACAAAACGATCGGGATGTTCCAAGGAATCCAATGAAAAGGAATGCTGAGAAAATCCGTTAAGCATCAAGGCTCCCGTTAGGCAAATGGTGGTGATAAATGATTTAATAAACATAATAGCTAAAGTTTGTAGGTGCAAATTTATGAAATATAAATGGACATCACGACAAAATTGAATAATATTTTAATTGCATGTTATTAATTTAGCCTAAAAAGCATCGTTTTTGGCAATATAATTGGGAACAATTCATTCACCAAAACATAAAAAGGCTGCCTCAGAGTGAAGCAGCCTTTTTATGTTTTTACGTTAAGCTTATTGAATGATCAACTTACTGATATGGCTTATTTCCTCATTGCGTATTCTGACAAAATAAACGCCTTTTGGCATATCGGATAAATCAAGTTTGGTGTTGATATCCCCCGAAATAGTTTTGGTGAAGACCGCTTGTCCTTGTAGATTATACACCACAAGTTCGGCACTCTTGTTCAATCCATTCACCACAACATTGAAAATTCCTGTGCTTGGATTTGGATAAACCGCAATAGTGCTTGCATCGCCATATTCATTGATACCGGCACAGGAAACAAAGGTAATGTTGATGGCATCCGTTTTGGTGCATCCATAAAAGGATGTGGCTGTAACTGAAATTGCAGCAACGCCACCTGAAGCAAATGTGGAATCAACGATGATGGTTTGAGTGGTGGCACCTGTTGACCATAGGTAGGATGCGGCAGCCCCTGCGATGAGTGTGATATGGCTCGTGCTGCATACGGTGGTGTCGTTGCCAAGGGAAACGACAGGCAAAGCATGTACAACCACTGCAATTGAAGAGGTAGCTGTGTTGGTTCCGTCATTGATACTAATATGATAAGTGGTATTAGCTGTTGGATAAGCTACGGTGTCAGCAACGGCTGCAATGAAACCTGCAGGAGTAGATGTCCAACTGTAGGTATAATTACCTGAACCGCCACTTGGCAATGCGGATAAGGAAATCGGATCGCCCTCGCAGATAGTATCGGTATTTACCATAGCCGAAACACTCAAAGGACCGCCCGTAATGAAAACAACTACTTGATCGGTACCTACACAGCCCGTAAGTGTGTTGGTCACGGTGACGGTGTATATCGTAGAGTAATGCAAGCAAGTGGTTACAGGGTTTTGAAGTGTAGCATCCACCAAAGAATCGGCAGGCGACCAAGAATATGTGAAAGGACCTACGCCCGAAGTAACCGAACCGTGAAGATTGGCTGCTGCCAAGTAGGTAATCGTGGTGTCGTTACCGGCAAAAGCAGCAGGGGCAGGGATGGTAGTCACGTGTACTAAATCTGTAGCGCTATATCCCAAAGGATTGGTAACAACCACATGATAGGTTCCTGTGGTATCAACCGTAAGGGTTTGAGCGGTACCCAACACATTGCCTGAAGGAATCGCTGTCCATAAATAGGTATATCCCGTGCCTGCACCTGCATTGAAGGTAATAGTGCTTCCTTGGCAGATACTAGTGTCGGCGCCCAAATCATTCATTGTAGGGGGAACATATAAGGACATGTTGTCAAAATATACGTTATCGCCTATGTTTGTTGTAGTATAATTTGCATCATCGTATTTACACGCAGAAATAAATTTAATAGAGAAATTGCTTCCTGCATAGGCTGAGAGGTTAAAATATTTAGTTGCATAAACATCGGAGGATGCCGACGTGGCATTAAAATATTTCGTTCCCAAATCATCTGCGATGGTATCGGTATTATTAATAACAGCCGCAAAATAGCTATAGGTTTGTCTAGCGCTATAGGTTTGCAATAAATCGAAACGCAAAAACAAACTTGATACGCTCGAGGCATTCACACCACATGTAACTGCTGAGGCAAGATGATTCGCAAAGCTATATGCCGATGTGGCAGTTGTGTTGCCTGAGGGCCATCCTGTAGCTGTTTTTCCGGTGAAATGTAAGCCATACGTATTGGTAGTCCCAATTAAATCCTCATAATTCACATACGAATCCGTGTTGGCTGCGAGCATCAAATAATTACTATTGCCTGTGTTGAAATCTTCCATAAAAGGAATACTGCTGATTACGTGTGAGGCTTCAACATCCATGAACAAACTATCATTTAAGGGGAAAGCATCTGAGGCAAGTTGTGTAACTAATTGGCAGTTGTACATGCCTGCAGTGGAGAAATCAGAGGCAGCCGTAAATGTATAAGTCACCGTGTCGCCGGGGAGTATCGTTCCGGGGATAGTTTCGGGACCCACATAGGACAAGCCACCATCAATGGAATATTTTACAGGCACATTGGTTTGAGCCACTATTCCATGGTTTGCAACTTTAACGGTAACATGTTCTGCATTGGTCAATCCGCATCCGCTGAGAGGAGCCAACCATCTAACAGCCGACACGTCATTGTCGGGCGATAGATAGATTTGAACTTGGTCAATAGCTATATCAGTATTGCCATAATCGGACACCGTTTTGAAGCGAACAATACAATTTGGAGACGTTGAGTTTCCAATCGAGAATATGTTATGCGTCCAAGTGGTTGCCGTTAAAAACTTTTGTAAAAATGTGAAGCTTGCACCGCCATTGGTAGAGAGATACACCGAAAGTGAGTCGGTTCCATCCACATTGATATTCCAAAAGTCTAAGAGTTTGCTACCGGGCAGCGACATGTTTACAAACAAATCCATATCTCCGGCGGTACCGCTTGCTGCATCCCATGTATGGAAACGAGCTGAATGAATACTTCCGTTGGCTCCCTTGGGAGAATAGCTACCGTTTGCACCGCCTGCGACATTTGTCCAAGGAGCCGAAAGAGTGTCTTCATTTCTTCTCCAGGAATTATTGCCTGTGGCAGGTATGTTCGCCCAGAAGTTGCTTGGGACATCGCGTGTAGCGTTTTTGTTTATCCACAAACTATCAAAACCTTCAAAGAAAGGAATGGGAGCGTAAGGCTGCACATATACTATTTTTGACAAGGTATCATTGGTGTTGTCACCATCAGTGCTGCCGTTTGGCATTGAAGTCCATGTTTTGATGGTATAATTTCCTGCTGCCGCAAAATTATAGTTCCCGATAGTGATAGGACCATCCGTTGCATTGGTTACTAAGCCAACATTTGAATAAGGGGAAGCAGTTTGACCAACTGCATTCACCGACCAACCTATCGAAGCCGCGGTGAGGTTATCTGAACCATAATTTTTTACTGTTACAGTTACAGGATTTGTTCCTTGAATCACAGGAGTAGTAGGAGCATTAATAGCGGTGATACCGGCATCATTAGGCGACAACAACACAACTTGAACACTGTCTAATCCCACATCGGTGGTGCCGCCTGTAGCGGTATTGTTCACTCTAAACCGTACGATTGTTTGTGGAGCCACCGAAGTTCCCAAAGGAACTAAACGTTGTGTCCAAGTGGGAGTAATAGCAAATTTCTGTAAGGTTGTATAAGTGGTTCCGGCATCGTTCGACATCATTACTGATAAGGTATCCGTTCCCGAGGTGTTGATATTCCAAAATTTAAGCATCTTGGTTCCAACGGGAGAAAGATTTACATACGCATCCATAGTTCCTGCGGCACCCACGGTAGCATAACGCGAATGGAAACGTGCAGAATGTAATGTGCCTGTACCTACTCCAACGGGAGCATAAACGCCATTTGCCGGAGTGGTCCATGCTGCTGCTGCACCATCTTCGTCGCGACGCCATGAGCTGTTGCCCGTGTTAGGTGTGTTTACCCAATACATGGAAGGCACATCGCGCGTGTTCGCAACATTTATCCACGTGTTGTTGAAACTTTCTCCGAAAGGTATAGGAGCAAAGCCTTGCACATACACTGTTTTTGTTAAGGTGTCGTTGCTATGGTCGCCGTCGGTGTTGCCGTTGGGCATAGAAGTCCAGGTTTTGATGATATTATTTCCCGGGGTAAGAAAGTTAAAAGAGCCGATGGTGATTGGACCATCCGTTGCATTGGATGCTAAGCCTACATTTGTGTAGGGGAATGGAGTTTGAACCACTGAATTCACCGACCAACCTATGGAAGCCGCGGTGAGATTAGCCGAACCATAATTTTTTACGGTAACGGTAACAGGATTCGTTCCTTGAAGGATAGGCGAGACAGGTGCATTTATAGCCGAAATACCTGCATCATCAGGAGTCAGAATAACGACTTGAACGCTATCCAATCCTATATCGGTGGTGCCACCTGCTGCCACATTGGCAACTCTAAATCTAACGATTGTTTGTGGAGAAACTGAAGCTCCCAAAGGCACTAAACGTTGTGTCCATGCGGCAGCGACAGCAAATTTCTGTACGGTGGTATAAGTGAGTCCTGCATCGCTTGACATCTGTACCGACAAGGTGTCCGTTCCCGATGTGTTGATATTCCAAAATTTAAGCATTTTGGTTCCAACGGTCGAGAAATTGATATAGGCATCCAAAGTACCTGCGGCGCCTACTGTGGCAGAAGATGAATGGAAGCGTGCCGAATGTAAAGTGCCTGTACCTACTCCTGCGGGAGTATAAGCTCCGGCAGCTCCGGTCCAAACAGCAGCAGCGCCATCTTCGTCGCGACGCCATGAGCTGTTGCCCGTGGCGGGCGTATTGACCCAATAAACCGAAGGTACATCACGAGTGTTCATGATATTGAGCCAAGTGTTGTTGAAACTTTCTCCGAAAGGAATGGGAGCATAACCTTGCGCATAAACGGTCTTGGTTACGGTGTCGTTGGTGTGATTTGCATCAGCATTACCATTGGGAGTTTCGCTCCACGCTTTTATCACATACATGCCTGCCGTTGTGAAATTATAAGATCCAATGATGATAGGACCTTGCGTGCCCAACAAAGGCAAGCCTACGTTGATAAATGCATAAGGCGTCTGCAACACATTATTGACTTTCCAAGCAATGCTAGCAGTTTTCAAACTATCGGAGCCAAAGTTTTTAATCGTAACCGTAACATTATTCGCGCCAAGCGTCACAGGAGTAACAGGTGCATTGATAGCAGTTAATCCTGCATCAAATTGATAAGTTATAGGCGGCGACCACACGTAGGTGAGCCCAACGGCAGGAAATATTGTTGCACTAACCGCCATGGTTGCCGTATTTACCGCACCCGCTGTGGTTGTTGCCCAATTGGTGGTGGTGGTTCTATTGTTATAATCGGTATTGGCAGAGCCTCTCAATCCCAACTCAATGTTGGTACTTGCAGAATTGAATTTCATTTTTCCATAAACACATTCCACCACATTCGTGGTTTCGTGCAGGCGAATCTGAAAGTTTAAGGTGTCAACCGCACCGGTAGTGGTACGTTTAAAGTTTCTCCATTCTACTACTAACGTCCGATTGGGGGCGACTCCAAGTTTCGCATAACTCAGCTTGGAGGTGGCTTGCGCAATCAATCCTCTACCAAACGCAACCACCCTGTTTTGTAAGGCGGCAGGTGCTGTTGATGCCGAGCTGATGGGTGTGGCGAGGGTGGTGGTTTGCAAGTTTACCGACGGCGTTAAAGACGATTGTCCAAAGGTGATAAATCCGTTGGAGTTTACGCCAAACACATTAAAGGTGGTGCCGTTGTAAATAAAATTAAAGCCTATGGGTAAGCCTATTCCGGTGTTTACAGTGGCAGAGCCTGCTGCCGCAGTCGAATCGGTGAAATAGAAACCCGAGGCGGTGGTAGTTGTGCCTAATTGCCTACCTCCGACAAGCGAATCAAATGTGTTGCTCGCCTGACTAAAAGTGTAGGTGGCAACTTGCGCCATCGAACTTATACTAATAAGCACGAAAGCAAAGAAAAGAACGTAGAACTTTTTCATAAAAACGTGTAGTTTAAATTAACAATTAATTTTTTTATGAATCAAAGATACAAAGGTTTATGATGATTCGGTGAAAAAAAGATATAAAAATGCATAATTATTTTTTTTAAGCATATAAGAAAGCGAAAAAAACTTCCAAATGTATAGAATTTGAAGCTATTTCTTATTAATGAAACGTATAAGCTATCCCCACCCCAATCACTTCCTTGAATTGCGTGCGTGGACCCTCTCCATTCGAAGTTTTTATCATCACATCATCGTCATAGACCGTTTGAGCGTTGATGGTGGTGGACAACCATTTGTTTACCTTCAGCCCAATCAGAACATTCCAATTGAGATCTATATTGCCAAATTTCTTCAGATAATCTGTAAATAATTCCAAGGAACTATTGACGGTGATATTCTTAAATACTTCTTTGTTGAAAACAGCGCGCATGTAAGGACCAAATTCGCCTTTCATCTGTTTTCCTTTGTCAACGCCAAAAGCGCCGTGAGCCGAGAGGGTGTCGTCCATTACAAAGGTAAATCTGCCCGCGGAAGGCGACAGATATAAGGTGAAATATTCTGCCGGAACATAATTCACTCCAAGCCCAACAACCAAATAAGCCGGCGCCATAAACTTGGATATCGCCACGCTATCGTTGGGATAATTATAGCCATTGGTGAATTGCGTTCGGAAACTACTCAAAAATGTTACATCCCAATGTTTCGAGAGCGCATATCCGTAGGAAGTGGTATAAACAATTTTGTCGTCCGTTTTGGTAAACATCGCACTCTTGCCTTTCCCGAGAAATTGAAATCCATAGGCTAAATCCAAGGTGTTTTTCCACGAACTTTTTCTCTTTTTGTAATCGGCTTTCATGTTAAACATAGCCCCAATACCAATGGAGTTCTGTCCGCCGGCAGCCCAGTTGGTGAAGGTGGCTTGATTGATGTTTAAGGCGGTAGTGCCTAATATCGTCCATGCTTTTACCGAATCAGGCGTCACCGGGTCAGCCTGAACTGCTACTTTGTTGATGGGGTCTTGCCCAAATGCTAATGAAGTAGCGACGATTAGCACCAAAAATATTGACTTTTTCATACAGATTTGTTTTTAAAGATTTATGTTTTTTGTTTTTAGAATATCACGGATTTCCGTAAGTAAAATTTCTTCTTTTGAAGGCACGGGGTCGGGTTTCACTTCTTCTTGCTTCTTTTTATTGACTTTCAACATAGCTTTAAGCAGTAGAAAAACAGAAAACGCTATCACGATAAAATCAAACAAAGTTTGCAAGAAACTGCCCAGTTTCAGCACAACAGCTTCGGTCATTTTGCCGGTGACGGGGTCTTTAAATGCATCGCGCAGCGGGATCACAATATCGGTAAACGTAACGCCTCCAATCAGCAATCCGATAGGCGGCATGATGACATCTGCCACCAAGGATGACACAATTTTTCCGAACGCAGCTCCGATAATGATACCGATAGCCATGTCAACTACGTTGCCTTTCATGGCAAACTCTTTAAAGTCTTTTACAATTTTCATATACTTTTGGTTTTTAAATTAAGGTGTAAAATTACAAATAATATTTTTAGTAACAATACAAAGATTAAAAAAAAGCCCACTCTTTCGAGCAGGCTTTTCATATTTTAAATTTCTTTTGATTTAAGAAACTTCCTGAGTATTCAATTCCATCATAACATCGCAGATGGTGTCTTCGTTGTTTTTGATTTCGACGGTGATTTCCTGCATAACGAAGCCTGCTTTGCTGAATTGCACCTTATAAAATCCATCTTTCAGGTGGTGGGTGCGAAACGTGCCGTCGGGTTTGGTATAACAATCGGCGATGTTGCCATCCATCACGTGAACCAACACTTCGGGTTCGGGAACTATTGTATGTCCGCGGAAAGCAGTGCCTGTAAGGGTACCGACATGCTCGGAAGCTGTTGAACGCTCACGTTGAAAATATTCTTGTGTAAAGAATGCACTCATCATTTGAGGTTGATTCATAAATTCTTTCGACAAATCCAGTAAGTTAGCATACAATTGATTTGCCCAAGCTATTTCGGCTGCTCCGCGGTCAATACGAGCACCTTTTACTTCTCCTATTTTTTGATTTTGCAATACGCGAGCAGCATGATAATCTGTCTGAAAGGCTTGAAAATCGTGCAAAACGGTAACGCCACCTGCTTCAGTTGTATGAGCGGTGATAGCTGCTACTAACACACCAATATGCACTTCAACATTGCCTTTGTTGGTATTCACTGTATATTCCATAATTCCTTGTGGAAAAAATGTATTATACAAAGGCTCTTTGATGAGTTCTGTGGATATGAAATACGCATTCAAACGGGTGCAACGTTTGGTGAAATTCAAAATAATTTTATCTACGATGGCAGTTTCGGTTTTTTGCAAACCAATTTTAGTAGCAATATCTAATACTTCACCAAAGAAAGCCGCATGCACGGCAGTGGTATCCAATATCATTTGGTCATATTGATGATTGGTGTTTTGAGCCACCAATTTACCCAAATGGGCTTCGCCGCCTTTTCTTTTATTTTCAAATGATACCTTGATATTTAAAAATATGTTTACGAAAAAATTAATCAGATTCATCATAATAATATGGTTTTAAAAGTTTGTGATGCAAAAGTAATAATTATATTTTTATTGATTACAAGAAAACCAAAAAAAAATGTGATATTATTTTCAATATACTAAACTATAAGACTTTGTGAACCTCTATTTTTATATAAATAGGCAACCTAGAGTGGGTTGCCATATCTGCCAAATGTCAACATAGGCAAACTACTGTAGGTTGCCATATCTGCCAAATGTCAACATAGGCAAACTACTGTAGGTTGCCATATCTGCCAAATGACAACATAGGCAAACTAGTGTGGGTTGCCATATCTGCCAAATGTCAACATAGGCAAACTACTGTAGGTTGGCATATCTGCCAAATGTCAGATATTTAAAACGCATATATATAATTAGTTATGAATTTAGCATGACAATAACTCCGCCTTTCAAGGCGGAGCAGAACGAGGATAGTAGAGGGGGGCTTTAGCCATGAAATGGATGGATTCGCACTCCGACTATAATAAAAAAGTTGCTGAATGCGCTTGCCGGTTAGAAACCGGAGCGGCTTACATCAGCAACTCAGTTGGTCCGGCCCTGTTTCTTATGTGGCAGCCCGACCGAATTGCAAAAGTACAAAATATATTGATGTGAAGTTGAAAAAATCTAAACTGATTTGTAATTATTGTATCTTTGTCGGATAAATAGATTTATTATGCCATTAACTACTGAACAGGAAGAAAAACTTCGCCAACTTACGCTTGAAGCGGAAAGGGAATGGGAAGCTATGTCGGAAGAAGAACGAGAAGAAGTAAGAAAAATAGCAAGAGGCTTTGAGAAAAAAGTGGCTAGCTGTTATCCTGACGATAAACCGAAAAAGAATAGAAAGAAGTAAAGCAAAAAAAGTTGCTGAATGCGTCGAGCCGGTTAGAAACCGGAGCGGCTTATATCAGCAACTTTTAATAAGCAAAAAGCCTCAAATGAATGAAGCTTTTCGGGAGACGCTTAGCGTTCTTATGGTGAGCCAGACATCGGTGCAAAGATACAAAATATAATGATGCGAAGATGAAAAATTCACTTAAAAGTAACTCCGCCTTTCAAGGCGGAGCTTAACAAGGATAGTGGAGGGGGGCTTTAGCCCAGAAATGGATGAGTTTTGTTAGGCGATAAGTTGAGGATAGTGCAAAACTGATTGGGACAGCGGTTGAGCGGAGGTAATTATTGCTACCATTCTATATAGGAAAATGCAGATGGACCACCATTAAATATGCCTAATTCTTCAGGTTGGAAATCCATAATCTTTACTTCCTCATTTTTATCAAACCACCTGCAAGAAATTTGATTTGATTCATGATTAATTAAAACAACAACCATTTTTAAATCCATATTGCTTAAATGATAAACCTGATCACCAATCTTAAAATTCTCAATTTTATAAGGTGCCATAATTATTAATCTATTATTATTTTTAACTCTCTTAATAAATTACCGAAGGCAGCCTCTATTGTGCCTTTAGGAAATGGGATATAAACCAAACCATGAATATTGGAAAATAATTCAACACCTTTTTCATGCAGTATAATTACTTTGCTTAAGCCAAGCTTTCCTTGAAAAAAACCAATTTCATGTATAACATTTTGTCGAGCCCTCGTTTCACCTTTAGTGGTTTTGTCATCACCTGTCATAACAATGATTGCAACATTACATTTATTAGATACTTCATCTAATTTAATTAATATTGTTCGACCAAGGTTCGATTGTTGTTCTAATTCAATTGTTTTATAATTATGATCTTTTTCTAAAAATGCTTGCATTTTATACCAAGCTTGACTTTTACCATGACTAATAAAAATAAACTCTCTCTCTCCCTTTGTTTCTTTTATATTTTTTTGATAATTAAAATAAAGCTCTAAAATGTAATCAAGATTATTAATAAGTGGATGAATACCATCAAAATTATAGGTTTTTCCATAATGTTCCTGTAGTAATGGACGAGGCAATGGGATTTCTGGAAGATCTGAATATAATTCCGGCATTAAATTCTTTATTAAATTAATTTGAGATAAGTAAATTTCAAACAAAGGTTCTACATAAATACCTTTACACCAATTACTAATTGGATATTTTAATAACTCAAAAGATTTTTTTAAACCTTTTATCTTTGCTAATTGTAATTGTATATTATTCATTTCTTAAGCTTTTACTTTATTTATTTCAACTATCCAAACAAAGTTAGGCATAAACATTTATCCCCTCTCTATCCCCCCATTCACCTTCAACTTAATCACCTCTATATTCTCCAACCCATCATTGTCTATCACTTTCACGGCTATGGTGTGTTGTCCGGGTTTGAATTTCCATGTCTGTTCGCCTTTTTTGTCTAAGAGGATTTCGGCTTTGAAGGCGGGTTCTTTATAGTCGAAGTCCCACGAAAAGAACTCTACGCCTGCGGGGCTGTTGCCTGTGGCGATGAAATGGATTTCGTGGATGCCTTTTTTGTCAGTTGCTATGGGTTGAACTTCTACGGTAAGGGTGGGTTTTTTGGCTATGGGCACTATTTCTTCTACCGTTACCAATTGAATGATGATGTTCTCGTGGTTCTTGAGGCGCGCAACTTCCTGTATGGCACCTTTGCCAAAGGTGAAGGCAATGATATAGCCTATGGGTTTGCCTTCGGCTATGTTCTTTTCGAATAGTTTTTTGTCGCTGCGCTGCACTGCCGAAAAGAAGTTGTCAATCACGTTGCGCCCTATGTTGTCCGAACGCTTCACTTGTATAGGTGTGTTGTTCGTGGTTTTTCCATCTAGTCCGAAATCGTTGCGTTGTTTGGAGTTGCTTGTGCCGCCATATTGTTGCACTATCCATGCCTCGAACTCGAAAGCGTTTTTGAAGCGCAGCGTGTCATAATCATATTTGTGCAATTGCACGATGAAGGGCTTGGAAAACAAATCTTGTTGCTGATTGAGGCGAAACTCGGTTACTTTCACCGCCTGCACCGATTGGTCAATGCCTATCCATTGCCGATTGAGTTTGTCGGCTACGGCAAGAGTAGTGCCGCCTCCACAAAATGGATCTAATATTATATCGTTTTCGTTGGATGTCATTTCAATGATTCTTTTAAGAAGAGCTTCGGGCTTTTGGGTTGGATAACCAATTAATTCTTTTGATTGAGATTGAATATTAAGGATATCAATCCAATTATCATCTAATGGCGTGCCCTCTTGTTCGTCTAAATATCTTTTTAATGCAGGAACAGTACCGGGTTTTGTTTGAATTACAAGTCCATCTTCATAAGCTTTTTGCATTCTATCTTTTGTCCATCTCCAAACCCTTGTAACCCCTAGAAATTCATATTCTAAGTTAGGTCTATCCTTGTTAGGATTTGCAAGGTTGTCTAGTCTGTACCTTCGCCCTGTGTTTGGCTCAATATGTCTGTAAAAATCTGAAAGATACTTTTCATTATGTGGTAAATATTGAGGATTCCAAATAAAATTATCAGATTTAGAATAATAGAAAATTGTATCAGTATTATTTGCCATCCTTTTAAAAGCTAAACCTTTTGAACTAGTTCTTTTCCATGTAATCTCATTTCTAAAACTATTCGAGCCAAAAATCTTATCCAATATCTCCACCCTAATATACGCATCGGCATGCCAATCGCAGTGCAAAAAGATGCTTCCTGTGGGTTTCAAGATGCGGTGCATTTGTTCTACGCGCTCTTTCAGCCAAGCAATATAATGGTCCATGCCGCCGCTCCATCGGTCTTGAAAGGAGCGCACTTCGCCTGCATCGCCCCAAATCACTTCATAATTTCGGTTGCTGAAAAAAGGCGGGTCGAGATATATCAAATCAATGCTTTCGCTTTCGAGTTTCTTTAGAATTTCGAGGTTGTCGCCGAGGATAAGTTGGTTGATGGTGTGCATGAGGTTTGTTTTATGGTGCAAATGTAAGCATATATCTGGAATCCTAATAAAAAAAAGATTCGATATTGCCCTAGTCATCGGATGACTCCAAGTCATCCGATGACTAGCCCACTATTTAGCGATGGGCATTGGGAGCTTGGTATTTGGTATTTGGTATTTGGTACTTGGAACTTGGATTTTCTACCTATATATATAAGGTATAAAAAAAGGCTGCCTCGCATTGAGACAGCCTTTTTTGTTGTAAAAGTCTTTCTAAAGTTTAGAAACCTTGAGCAGTCAAAACTGCGATAGAGTTTGTCAACAGCGCTTCTGAATAAGAAAAATTATGAACGCCTAAACTATATTCTCTCAAACATAATTGGAAGTTCATGATAGCACCCATTTGACCAAAAGTTAATTTTGGGAATTTAGGTTTAGCAGCGTTTGTTGAACCACTTCCATAAGGATCTCTCCAATATCCGGTAGCGTTTGATGAAGAGCTATAGATATCTAAATAACCATCATAGCTGTTGGTTGTGATACCAGCCCAGAGGTTTAAGGTTGGGTCAGTTTGTCTAGTCATGATGTCATGTCCACCACCGCAAGCGTTGATTTTGGTAGCCAAGTTATCCAATAAGGTTTTGATAGCAGCTCTTTTGTTTACAAATTTAGCATGAGTTGCGCTCAAAGGATCGTCACCGTGGCAAGCAGCCGTGTTACATCCGTTGAAATTCCATGTTGTTCCTGAGCCTAAAGCAGCTTCAACAGCATTTCTAACTTGGAATGAGTGACCACCTGCTCTGCCTGTCATAGGAGCCATGTGGCAATCTTGACATGAAGCAACCGTAGTATGAGTTGAATTTCCGTAAGCTAAAGTTCCTGTAAATTCAATACCACCTTTACCGGCATAAATTGCACCAACTGCACCGTAGTGAGTATGCATTCTGTAAGATGGTTTCACGTATTTGTTCACAACACCAGTGGTACTGTCATAGAAAATTAAAGTTGGGAACTGACGAATTGAATCGTAGTTCAACATTCTACCACCACTAGTTGGGCTAACATTACATTGTAATGGACGTGGTTGATGGCATTTAACACATAAATTGCTTTTGCCACCGTCTTGTTGAAGGTCAATAGTTTTAGCACCACCCCACATGGTCATAGGCACAGGAGCTGTGTTGGTGAAAACGGTTAAGTCACTAATACCATAGGTAGTATGTAAACTACTGTGGCAAGTTCCGCAACCAAGTTCGCCCATGTCATGATCATTTACTGCAGCATAAGGATTCGTCCAAACACCACCGGTATTAGTCCAAACGGTTGAAACATTGTTAGCTGGATCGCAAACATATCTGAAGCCTTCTTGAGTATGACAAGGAGCGCAACTGTTGTTTCCTGATTCTTCGAATGCAGCAGTACCCCAATTGTGTTTAGACATACCGAATTCTACAGCTACTTTGTCAACCAAAGCAGGACTGTGACATGCTTTACAAGCTTCTGTTGGCGAAATACCATCAGCGCCGTTTGCGCCATTAGCTCCGTCTCTACCAGCAGCGCCGGCAGGACCAGTTTTGTTGCAGCTAGTCAGGGAGAGCATAACTACTGTTGAAAGTAGTAGTCCTCCTGTTAGCAAAATTGAATAAATTTTTCTTTTCATTGTTTTTTGTTTTTGGTTAATAATAGATTTTTTTATTTGTTTTTTTTACGTTTTAAAATACATGCAAACATAGTAAGGATTTTGTTACTGTGGAAAAAAAAACGTTGATATTTTACAATAGTTTTTATAGCTTTAATCAAAAAAACAATGACAAATATCAACAAATTGACCCAAATCTCATGAGCAAAAATGCTTTGAAACGCCGTAACATACTTAAAACAAATTCATTCATAAAATATGTCTCAAAATACATCAACTTTTTCTCATGCTTTCAACCTTTTCTGTTTATGTCTTCTAATCGGTCAATGTCGTTTAATATGATAGTATTTTCTACAATTGAAATTGTATTTTCGTCTTTTAATTCTTTTAAAATTCGGATGCCACTTTCTTTCGACATAGCCGTTAAATCGGCTAAATCTTGTCTGTTAATCCGAACCCCTTTATCTTTCGCTTGAAAAATTTCTTTATGCAAATAAAGTAATGCACCCGAGATGCGTCCGTGCATACCTTTTTGTGTAAGTTCTATAAACTTTTGATAGGTAGCCAGCGTACTTGTATTTATAAATTTTAATAGTGAAATAGCGAACTCTTGATTTTGGGCTAAGATTTCCGACAAGGTGTTCACGTCTATAAAACACGCTGACGACTCTTCAACCGCCATGGTCGTAACATGGTTTTTATAATCTGTAAAGAAACCCGGTCCGCCTATCATCGTAACAGGTTTGGCAAAACGTAAAATCAGATTCCTGTCGTTAATACCCTCTAAATATACCTTAACCAGACCGTCAGTGACTATAATAACGTGGGTCATGGCAGTCCCTTGCTTAAAAATAGTTTCTCCCGGACGGAATCTTACTCGACAGCGAGTCGTATTAATCATTTCGGATTGCTCCTCCGTCAGCGACCTAAATATTGGCAAATTAGATATGCACTCCCCGCAATGCTTAATATTCATTAAATCTTTCATGGATTGAAAATTAATTGTACTTTACTTATACCTTTATTATATACCTTTAATGTATTTCCGCAGTATGATTAAAAAAACGATTTACATACATTATATGTCATTTAAATTCTTTTATTATTAGATGTCAAACAGTTAGTCAATCAAGGCAATGACATTATGCTTTGTTTTGACTGACTTATGTCAAAAAATTTCGTCAAAGATACATCTATCTGTAATTGTAACAAAACTTTTTTCTGTTTTTTTTTAGAAGAAGTGAAATTATTTTTTTTAAGCACCTTAAAATAAGGGGAAATAATTAATTAATATGAGGAGTAAATAATGCCTAAGATACAGCTATCAATACTTGCAAGAGAATAAAAAATCTATCAAGTTATTTTAATAGTTTAATGGATTCGTTTGCATTTTTTTTATCTATAGTAACTAAACAAAAATCTTTACTATAGTTTTGTCCGATGCCCAAAGTCCATTTCACAAAAGCTTTTAATGCGGGGTCGGTAGGGATAGATTTTGTAACAAAATAAAGTTTCCGAACCGGTGGAGAAGGATATTGCCCTGCTGAAATAATGCTTTTGAGTTCATCGAGTTTGTCAAATACTAATTCATTGTCGTCTGCTTGTCCGTTCGAGTTCAAATCTATGGGCACTACATATAAATTATGTCGAACAAAATTCGTCTTTAAATCATAAACCATAGACATACTACAAAAGCCTATACCAAATTTCTTTGCAACAATAACATTTGACATGCTGCGGTTAGAAAATTGTGAAGTGCCAATAATTTGTTTTGGTTTCACGCCTAAGAAATTCGCCCACGTTTGGCATGTTCCTGTTGTGTCTGCAAGTTTATTCACCTCAATCAAATCAGACGTTTTATTGTTTACTAGTTGTCCCCACGTTTTTATCTTACCTGTAAATACTCCTGCCAACTTTTCTTTGGTGACACCTGCTTGAACTATTTTTTGGATATTATCATTATCGAAACTAATAATAGGCAACACTATATCCATCGCTACGGGAAAAGAAACCAAACCTGCGGCTTTTTCCTCAGCGGTAAGTTCTCGAGAAACCAACGCTAAATTTATCAAGCCTGATTTAAGATTTCGAATAGCATTATCACTGCATGTAGAACGCAAATCAATAACAACACCCGGGTTTTCGCTTTTAAAAGCACTTGCCCATTTCGATGCTAGTGGAAAAAGCACATCCGAGCCATTGATAATAATGTTTCCTTTCAAATCAGACACGCTTGCACTCTGTTTGTCAACCGTAGTTTTATTTCCTCCGCAGCCATACAAAACCAATGCTATCAAGATTACATAATAAAATGTTTTTCGCATAATAATAATTTTGGGTCAAAATTAGATATTTTTTGAATTTAACGAACAAAATATATCAAAATTATCATCTATTTGTTTAATTTTGATTTTTTGAAAATATACCTATTAATATATGTACGATGATAACATTCAAACGAGCCACAGAAAACGACATTGATTTTATAGCTGAAGCCATCATGGAGGCAGAGAAAAGCGGTACAGATCGCTTAAGCTATGCGACTGTATTTGATTACGATACTAATCAAGTAAACGAGCTGATAAAAAATGCACTCCTCGAAGATATTCCCGGGCAGGAACTCGCTTTGTCGGGATTTATAATTGCATATATCAATAATGAATATGCGGGTGCGGTTTGTTCGTGGATAGAAGCTGCTGAAGATATTCCTTCCGCGGTGATTAAAGCCAATGTGTTGTATTACTTTTTAGGGCAAGAAACCATTCTTCGTGCTTCCACAAAAGCAAAGCTAATCGAAACCTTGAATATTCCTCGTGAGGCAGGTACTTTGCAAATAGAATCGGTGTATGTTTGCAATAAATACAGAGGTTTAGGCGTTTCAAACAAACTAATCTTAGAGCATATCAAAGATGCGATTCAAACGGGTGTAGATTTCTCACAAGCGCAAATACATGTTGCCGAAACCAACGAAGCCGCTGTAAAATCATATCTTAAACTCGGATTTAAAACTAAAATCAGAAAAAAATGCGAAGACGTTAGCATATTAAAAATTCTACCGTCCGACACCCGCATTATGATGGAACTCGATTTGGATGATCTTTATAAAAATAAATTATTAGTATAATATAACGCCATACATCATGAATATATACATAAAAAAACGCAGGTGGAAGATTCTCCTCTTTGTTTCTGCGATGATAATTTTCACACTTTCACTGTGGTATATAGACCGTATTGCGAAGCAAATTTCGACCGACCAACGCAACAAAATCAAACTTTGGGCGAATGCTATCACCAAAAAAGCAAGCTTGGTGAACGCCACCGAAACGTTTTTTTTAGTCTTGCAAGATGAAGAACGAAAAAAAGTGAAACTTTGGGCGAATGCCTATTTGTATGCATTAAACGCTGATTATACTGAGAACCTTACTTTTTATTCTGAAATAATTTCCGACAACAGCACCATCCCCGTGATTCTTACCGATGGGGCGGGCAACATCACTTCAACCCGTAATGTGGACTTTGATGTTGATTCCGTGAAGCGCTTGGAGGGGAAACTACTTAAAGAGTTTACAGTGTATCCGCCCATCGAGGTGCAATACTTTGGAATGAAAAAGAACCTGTTATATTATAAAGACTCTAAAGTTTTCACAGGATTAAAAGAAGTTTTGGACAAACAAGTAAAAGCGTTTCTGTCAGAGATTGTAACCAATGCACCTTCGGTTCCTGTTATCGTGACGGATTCGGCACACAAGCGCCTGATTGCTTTTGGGAATGTGGATACGGTGAGAATAAAGGACACGAATTATTTTAAATCTACGATTAGTTCGATGGAAGCTGATAATAATATCATTAGGGTGAATCTGCCGGGCCAAGACGATTTTCTTGTTTTTTATTACGATTCGCCTTTGTTGGTACAGTTAAAATATTTTCCGTATGTGCAATTTATGATAATTGGCGTGTTTTTGCTAATCGCCTATTTGTTGTTCAGCACTTCGCGACGGTCGGAGCAAAACCAAGTGTGGGTTGGGATGGCTCGCGAAACAGCACACCAATTAGGAACGCCTTTGTCCTCATTGATTGCTTGGGTGGAACTTCTACGTTTAAAAGGAATAGATGAAGACTCCCTGACAGAGGTAACCAAAGATATCAATCGGCTCGAAACTATCACGGAACGGTTCTCCAAAATAGGGTCTGAACCGAAACTCGAACTTCAGAATATCGTCACCTTGATGAATCACTCTGTAGAATATCTTAAAAAGCGAACGTCAAAGAAAATCAATTATACCCTTATTTTTTCTTCCAACGAAATTATCGTCCCATTAAATAAATATTTGTTTGAATGGGTGATTGAAAACATCTGCAAAAATGCCATTGACGCAATGGGAGGCAGCGGCTCCATTGAAATTCGAGTAACGGAAGAGGAGCGCGAAGTTATTATTGATATTTCTGATACAGGGAAAGGCATTCATAAATCAAAATTTAAAGCCATTTTCAATCCGGGATATACGAGCAAGAAAACGGGATGGGGATTGGGATTAAGCCTGTCGGAACGTATCATTGAGAACTATCATGCAGGCAAAATTTTTGTAAAATCTTCCACTATAAATAAAGGTACGACATTCGGAATAATATTAAAAAAGTAAACATAAAAAATTATTTTGCGTATAGGGTATGAAAAAAATTAGTATTTTCGCATAAAAAAACTCTATGCCTGTTTTTGGTTCTATAATTAAAGGTGCTATCGAACTCCGAGGGAAAGTTCCTTCTCGAATGAGGAACGGGAATCCTTATAAAGCACAGAAACGTATGTTAAAGAAACTGCTTCGCAAAGCGCAACTGACTGCGTTTGGCGAACATTTCAACTTTTCTGATTTGCTTCGCGAAAAAGACACCGTGAAAGCATTTCAGCAAACAGTGCCGATTTATGATTATAATTCTATCTTCAAAAATTGGTGGTATAGGGCTTTGAATGGCGAACCGTATGTGTGTTGGCCCGGGAAAATAAAATACTTTGCATTGAGTTCGGGCACTTCCGAAGCTTCTAGTAAATATATTCCTGTTACTAGCGACATGCTGAAAGCAATACAAAAGACTAGCGTTCGACAAATTTGTTCGTTAAGCCAATATGATTTTCCGAATGAATTTTTTGAAAAAAGCATGTTGATGTTGGGTGGAAGCACGCATTTGCAATATAACGGAACTTATTATGAAGGCGATTTGTCGGGCATCACAGCAGGGGGACTTCCTTTTTGGTTTCAGCATTATTATAAACCCGGAAAAAGAATTTCCAAAGAACGCGACTGGCAAACCAAGTTGGATGAAATTGTGAAGAATGCTCCGAATTGGGACATTGGCATCATAGTAGGAGTGCCTTCATGGTTGCAGATTTTGCTCGAAAAGATTATCGAAACCTATAAGGTGAAAACCATACACGATATTTGGCCCAACCTTTCCATCTTTGTTCACGGGGGTGTGGCATTTACGCCTTATGCAAAAGGATTTGAAAAGCTTTTGGCGCGACCGCTTACTTATATGGAAACCTATTTGGCATCCGAAGGCTTCATCGCTTTTCAAAACAGACCGAACACTACTTCGATGCAGTTGGTGTTGAACAATGGCATCTTTTTTGAGTTTGTTCCGTTTAATGATACAAATTTTGACGAAACAGGAAACTTAAAACCAAATCCGCAAGTGCTCTCCATCAACGATGTGGAAGAAGGGAAAGAATATGCTTTGCTATTGTCTAGTTGTGCCGGGGCATGGCGCTATCAAATTGGAGATACCATCAAATTCACTTCAAAAGAACATTCTGAAATAATTATAACAGGCAGAACCAAACATTTTTTAAGCATCTGTGGCGAACATTTGTCGGTAGAGAATCTCAACAGAGCGGTTCACATGCTTGAAGAAGAATTCAATATTGAAGTGCGCGAGTTTGCCGTGTGTGGCATGAGACACAAATCTATGTTTGCTCATAAATGGTATTTAGGTATAGATAAAGGTTTCGATGCACAATTGGCTGCCCGGAAAATTGACGATTATTTGAAGTTACTGAACGATGACTACCGTGTGGAACGTTTGGAAGCCATCCGCGATGTTGTTGCTGAAGTGATGCATTCCTGTCATTTCTATGATTGGATGCGCCAACAAGGGAAAGAAGGTGGCTCGCATAAATTCCCTAGAGTGTTGAGTAAAGAAAAAAGTGACCTTTGGGAAGCGTTTTTGACAAAGAGTATTGCTAACCGAGAAAACGCCATACGATGATACAAGTATTGATAAGCGGTTTCATATTAGGATTGACCTTGGCGGTGCTCATCGGACCTTCCTTTTTTTCATTGCTACAAACTAGCGTACATAGGGGTTTTCGGGTAGGCATGTATGTGGCTATTGGTATTTTCTTGAGCGATTTAACTTTGGTTTCGTTGAGTTTCTTGGGCGTATCCCAACTGATTAGTGACGATAAATATCGCGTACTTTTTGGCATTGCCGGAGGTTTGATTCTGATAGGCTATGGTGCTATCACGTTTCGAAAGAAAATTGTTTATGACGAAGAAATAGAAGAGAATAAAGACGAGGCAAAGGATGCGAAAATTAAAAATAAAATTCATGCTCCGAAGCCAATTTTATACATCGTAAAAGGGTATTTTCTCAATTTGATTAACCCATTTCTTTTGATTTTTTGGGTTGGCGTGATGAGTTTTGTTACGGCAGAATATAATCGCAAGTTTTTGGACATTTTGCTTTTCTTTGGAGTCGCCCTTGTTACCGTTTTTCTGACCGATTTGTTGAAATGTTTTGTTGCCAACCAAATCAAACGTTTTTTGAAACCCAAACTGCTTACGAAAGTGAATCACGGCTTGGGCATTTCCCTTTTTATTTTTGGATTGTGGTTGATTGCAAAAACCGTGTTGAAGTTTTACTTCAACGTTAATTTGTGGTAAAAACGAGATGCTTAACGTGTAGCCTGAGTTAAATGTTTAAATGGTATATTGAGTTAATTGGGGTTTGGATATAGCATAGAAAAAACAACAATAAAACCGGATACTATTATTTTTTTGTATCTTTGCATTATAAATATATGATTATGACAACATCCATGTTAATTACTAAAATAAGTTCATTACCACCCTCTTTGCTCAAGGAGGTGAACGATTTTGTTGACTTTTTAAAAACAAAGCATAAAAAAGAACAAATCAAAGAACGAAAATTTGGCTGTGCAAAGGGGTTGATTATTATGCATGATGATTTTGATGCACCTATTGAGGATTTTAAAGAATATAGCTAGTGGATATATTATTGGATACACATGCTTTAATTTGGTTTATCAATGGTGATAAGCAATTGCCCGAGAAATCCATAAACCTGATTAAAAATCTGAAAACAAATTGTTTTGTCAGCATTGCTTCCATTTGGGAAATAGCCATTAAATTATCGTTAGGCAAGCTAGAATTGAATGGCGGGTTGGAAGACATATCGAAAATTCTGAAGGATTACGAAATCGAGTTACTGCCTTTGACTTTCGAACATATAGAAAAACTATTGACATTAGAATATCATCATAGGGATCCTTTTGATAGAATAATTATTTCGCAAGGGTTGGTTGAAAACTTAACCGTCATTACTAAAGATGATAATTTTCCCATATATAAAATTCCTATTGTATGGAGCTAAAAAGTTTCGTTTGAGTCTTTCCAAAAAAAGAGACCAAAAAAGAACTGTTTTTGTTGAGGATTTTTGTAAACAGGCATATTGGGTAATTGCCGTTTGAGAATAGGCGATGCTGAGTCCTGAACTAAACAGAATTGATATTAGATTTTCCTTTCGTGCAAATCCCAAATTGGGAAACATAGCTCATAGTCGTTCCAAACAATGTCGCCATACATAATAGTAAATGATTGAAATTGTTCTTTGTCAAGATATTTTTTAGTCATTGGATTTTTTGAGTTTTCCAAAAAAGCAGCAAAATCTATAATGTTGCTAACGCCATCGGAAAAGATAAAGGCAATTTTATAATCGCCTTTATAAACAGCTTCATTTATTGAAATAACCATGTCATTATATTTTTACTATATCTTTTATTACACCCCACAAAATTACAAAAATAAATTCAACTCCCACTCATCTAACATTATTATTTTTGGTAGAAAAAAATGCGAAGTTGAAAACTTTGAATAATTAATTAAATTTTTTATTTTTCCTATTTAATCGAAGAAAATAATAAGCCGACCGTCGTACAGAAGGAAAGATATGGCGACATATTAATTTTAATAGGTCAACATCCAAATAGTACTTATCCCTATTGTAGTACATATAAGGTCCTGTGTCAAAAGAAATTGTATCAGTTTTTTGATATGAATATAAAATACATGATAATTTTATATCACATGGAAACCATCTTTGGTTTTCAACAATTTTAATGGAATCCATTCTTTGAGATATTTTCTCTAAATATTTGGAATTACAGTCACGTATAATTTTCTTTTTGTAATTGTAATGTTCCAAAAGATCATATACCTCGTAGGAAATTGGAGTGGAGGTGAAATAATCCCTATAAAATATAACGATGCTGTCTATCTTCTCTTGATGTACATTAGGATTGGAGAAAGACAATAAAATCAACGAATAAAAAATATTTACCATAGTTATTTAGTTAGAAAACAATTACTGCGATGCTCCAATCTTATACAATTTAATTCCCCCACAAAATTACAAAAATAAATTCAACTCCCACTCGTTATATTTTTTTATTTCGGTAACTCCAAGCAAAGTAGTAATCAAAAACATGATGAAAACATTGCCCGCTAGCTGATATAATACGTATAAATGATTAAAATTTAATTTTGTGAAAAGTAAAATTTATAAGATAGTAATAGAGATAATTACAATATTTGCCATATCATTATCCATGAATATTTTTTTATATAAAATTGGAGGCGAAATGGGGTATCGTTTTATTCAAAACTCGGGTGGGCATTCACTAACATGGAATGAGGTATATGAAGCAAAATATTCTATATTACTATATACCTTAGTTATTTCAATAGTTGGAGTTATTGTTTGGTTCAATGTTAAGAGATTTTATCTTAAGAAATAATATTAATGCAAGTGTATATCAAGTCATTTTTTTTAAATACAGCCTAAAAGGATAGAAAATAATAAAGTTGCAAACTTCACACTACTGTTGAAGAATCAAGTTATAAACAGTTTTGATTTATCTTTCTCTATAATTCATTACAGTGTCATTTTTAAAAAAAATTAGAAAGTGTCCTCTGGGTTGATATATCCCTGGCCTTACCCCAATAGTATATACTAAATCAGTGTCTTTCTTTAGTGAGTCTGTCCTGTAAATGTGCTCAATGAATCCAAAGTCATCATCGTATTTACTAGGCAATCCAAGTAAATTGATTACTTCGGTCTTTGATTTTTTGTCTAGTAATTTTCTATTTATTAAGTCATCCACAATTTTATAACGATTATTTGGGTCAGTTGTCCATGTCTCTGTCTTAAACTCATCTTTATTGTAAGGCATGGTCTGCATAAAAAACAAATTGCTTAATAAAAAAAGGTACAGAAAAATAATGTAAATAAAGGAAGATATAATCGAAACAATTATAAAGGCAGTCTTAAACTTATTTTGCCACAAATGTACAGTAATTAAAATAATGATTAAGAAATAAACGATTGAGAATATTATAAATAGGATTGGATTCATAAATTCGAAATTTTTAAAAGTACCAATAACGCCCAATAACCTTGGTGCGAATTTGCAAAGGTTATACTTATATTTCCTGTTATTGTTTCAAGAAGCAAGTCAAAACCCATAAAATTTAAACATTTTTTTACCATGGAGACTCCCGACCTCCCGACTTTCAGTACGGGACAGGTACGGGACAAGACTGAGACCACTTAGATTCACTAAGAAGAAAGACAATTTGAGACCTGCCTGCGTGGCGCAGTCAGGCAGGTTTGTGATTTTAGAATTACTTCAATGACCATTAATGACCAATGACTACTAATGACCTAATGACCATAAAATGACCAAGGATTTTTTTGTTTGTAGATTCAAATATTTTGTAATTTTGCTCTCAAAAAAAAAGAATGTAAAAAACACCAAACAAATATTTTGTAATAAATCTTTCACCCTCCAACACTATTTATTATGGTACATCATATTGTTTTTATCCAAAACATGAGAACACCCTGCTGCACTGAGTGGGTTAAGTTAATTTTGAGCGCAATGTTCATTGTGTTCATCGAAGTGAAAATGGGAGAAGTGATATTGTTGCACAAACTCACTCCCCAACAAAAGCAAAATTTCATAGCGCGATTGCTGCTTGTTGACCTGCATTTGATGGAAGAGCAGGAGGGTTTAACCTGCGAATTGATTAAGCACCATGCGAAAGTTTGGGTGGATGATGGAGGCATCAATATCAAACTTACATGTTCGGATTATTTAGTGCATAGGTTGGGATGGTCTATGGATACTATTGAACGATGTTTTAATAAGACTGAACCCATTACGATTGGCATATTTTGCGAACAATATAAAATTGCCCCTGCCCCTCACTTATTAGAAACCACAACCGATTCCTGTGCAGATATTTCTGCCCAACTGCATTACCCCGACCCTGCGACGTTCAGCAAGGCATTTTCGAAAAAGTATACAGTAACGCCGCTCCAATGGCGTAAAAAACATCTTAAAGGCAGCTCATAATTAAGGCGCTTAAATGTTTGTCACTTTTGCGGTAATTTGACAATTTTTCTGCGGTAATTTGACAATGATTACTTGCGAAAACCATTTTACCTTTGTCAAAGTTTTACTGTTGAGGCAGCCTAGAACATGCGCCCTGACAGCAAAGCCTTTAAATACGCTTGTAAGTCCAAGAAAAACAATAAAATAAATTAACCCAACATCGAAAAAAATTATTCACTTAACACCTATATATATATGGAGAAACAAAAAGCAGAGCAACGCGGGGCATCCGTGTCCCGCTAACATTCGAAAAACAACATTGTAAATAAAAAAAATAACAATCAAAAAAAAATAAAAAAATGTCAAAAATTACAATTCTCGGAAAATTAGGACTTACCAAAGGTATGCCCGTAGCAACGATTATCAAAAGGATAATTGCAGTATTAAAATGGAATATTTCTCCGGAAAAACGTCTCAAGAAAGCTCGTCTTGTGATAAAACTAATGACAGGCAATCCCTTGTTTGTTACGCCCTATCCCCTTATTATTACTCCCTTAGCCACTTTAGTTACCGACACAGGCATCTATGATGCTGCTCTCACTTTAGCTGCTACTCATGCTACCGGCACAGCGGAAGCCGCAGAGGTGGCAGGCGAAGTGGTTCATCAAGATTTAATTAGTATCATGAGTATGGTGCAAGCCGCGATGGATAATGACAGACCAAATGCCATCGTTATTGCTTCGGGAGCCGGATTTGAAACCAAAACCGAAAGCAAACGCGGACCGCGCAAAGCAGAAGTGTTTGCAGGGAATGAACCGGGTTCGCAAGTGGTTCATGCTGAAGGACGTGGTCCTCACGAATGGCAAGAAAGCCCCGACAACGGAGCAACATTCACCAACATTGGCGCCACAAGCGGCGGTGTGTTGGAAGTGGAAGGAAAAACACACGACAAACGCATGTATTATCGTGCTCGTCAGGTACTCCCCAAAGGACGCAAAGGCGATTGGGGTCCTTGGGTGTCGGGTGTGGTGCCTGCCTAAAAAAAATCTCATTTCGTATGCTACATCAAATCGAAGCTAAACGCACAGGAGTTTATCCGGGCAATGAGCCGGGTACTCTTGTGGTTTTTGGAAAAGGGTGAGGTGCAAGCGAATGGCAAGAAAGCACCGACAATGGCGAGACATTCACCCAATTAGGCTTCACAACGATGGCTCTATTGGAAGTGAAAGGCAAAACTCCCGGCAAGCGGTTTTATTATCGCTCACGTAAAATGCTTCCCAACGGACGCACGGGCGCATGGAGTCCTTGGATGTCAGGAGTGGCACCTGACTAAAAAACTATCACTTTTTCTGATGATTAAAGGCTTGCAGACAGCAAGCCTTTAATTTTTTCAAAGCATTGGTATAATGCACGTTGCAAATTAATGAAATGTTAATCGAGCTCATCCTTCAATCGGAACGAACGTTCCGTCAGAAGTAACGAACGTTCCGACCGAAATAACGAACGTTCCGACAGAAGTAACGAACGTTCCGACAGAAATAACGAACGTTCCGACAGAAATAACGAACGTTCCGACAGAAATAACGAACGTTCCGATTGAAATAACGAACGTTCCAACAGAAATAACGAACGTTCCAACAGAAATAACGAACGTTCCGACAGAAATAACGAACGTTCCGACAGAAGTAACGAACGTTCCGACCGAAATGATAGGAAGTGTTTTTTTTGGATGGAGGAGGAGGTTTTTGGAAGGGGATGAAGAAAAATGATTATCTTTGTAAGCCTTGCTTCAATGCAACAAAAACATAAAATAAAAGTATAAACTTTAAAAGGGGGCAGCGGGGCTGTGGGGGGAAACTGCAATTAAAAAAATGACTATAGAAAAAATATCAAGAGGACTAACTTTTAAGGGCTACATATCAGCCATAGGTTCTGTTATATTTATCATTGGACTAATAATTACTATTTCCCAAATAGCTTCAAGTATTTCATTTATTGTTTGTGCATTAGGGATTTTGATGATTCTAAATGGAATAATTTTATTCTTCTCAATAAGAGGTGTATTAATTGACAACGACAAGAAACTTATTAAACCTTACTTGGACTTTATTATAGCTAAGATTGGAAAGTGGGAATCATTATCACAATACGACAAAATCGTGCTAAAATATACGAATGAGTCACAGACAATGAATAGTAGGGGGAACTCCACAAACTATGTAACAAAATCCTTTGACATTGTTCTGACATCAACTACGAAGAAAGAACTAATTATAAAGGAATTTGTAAATTATGACAAAGCAAAAACCTTTTTAGTAACATACTCACTACGATTAAACAAGGAACATGTTGACATGTATGAAATAATAAAAGAAAGAATTCAAGAACACAAACAACAAGTTAGGCGATAGAAACTACTATATTCAATGCAACAAAAACATAAAATAAAAGTATAAACATGAAAAGGGGGCAGCGGGGCGTAATAAAACATTATGATTAGGACAAAATACATCATATTATTCATTATAATTTTGACGGCTTGTGGAAGCGCCACTAAGCAGGACAAGTCATCAAATCTATATAAAGAGTTTTATCCCAATG
>CAIOYH010000153.1 GCA_903862465.1 uncultured bacterium
ATTTTACTCGCTCTGAGCAACCTTTTACTCGCTCTGAGCAACCTTTTACTCGCTCTGAGCAACCTTTTACTCGCTCTGAGCAACCTTTTACTCGCTCTGAGCAACCTTTTACTCGCTCTGAGCAATCTTTTACTCGCTCTGAGCAACCTTTTACTCGCTCTGAGTAACCTTTTACTCGCTCTGAGAAACCTTTTACTCGCTCTGAGCAACCTTTTACTCGCTCTGAGCCACCTTTTACTCGCTCTGAGCAACCTTTTACTCGTTCAGGACGACTTAAAATAGATTAGTAAAACCCCATTTCGCTTTTCCTCCGCTTTCTCCGTGCCTCCGTGTTAATCTCCTATGACAACCTACAAAAAAAGCCGAACATTTAGCTCGGCTTTTTACCTTTTCTAATCTAACCAATAAAAAGCTTTGTAAACTATTTCATTGCAAATCGAGTAAGCCAAATGTTTCATTGTAGGGGATATTTAAATCAATGAACTGAAACTTTGGCGCTGCTTCTTGTTGAAGTAGATTATAGATTTTAAGACTTTCTTTATCGGAAGACAAATAAAACTCAATAGAAGTTTCGCAATCTGCCTGAGCAAAAAGTTTCGTGTCGTTAGGGATAATATTTCTTTCGTTTAATTTCAATTTCCCTTTGTTATGAAAAATAATTTTGGCAAACTTTCCAGTTCTTTTTGCATGATCGAGATTAAATGGAACAATTTGTAGATTCCGTAACGGCAATTCCTGAACATCACCACCAACACAATATTCGGCGATGCTGATTGTGGAAACCATCATGATTATTTCATGTTGCAGAAAATAGCGAAAATATGCGTCAGCGTTTTCAAATAAAGGGTCGTTATCATTAAGAAAACGTAGGAAGAAGCTCGTGTCCAACAAAACAGCACTATGCCTCATAAGCTCCTCTAATTTCTTTCAACCAATTATCAGGATTTATGTTTCCAAGCCACGATTTTCTAGCTTTATCTCTTAATGCTTTTAAATATTGCTCGTCATATTTAGGTTGGTAGTCAACTAACTCAATAAATTTCAACGTTGATGTATCCACTTCTCCTGTCTCAGAATGTTGCTTACCAATAGCCCGAATACCAAAAGTTTTGTACAACATATTTTCATCATAATGCTCTAAAAAACTAATTGGGGTCTGTATAATCACAGTTCCTAATTCTTCAGTAACAATATGAATATTTGCTTTGCCTTTTCCTCCTGCATTGGTTACTTTTCCATAAAAATAGAATTCTGCATCCGCCCAAACAGCTTCTGTGCGATAAAAATGTGTGGTATTATCAACCCTCACTTCATTCGTGTTTTCAATTGATGTTTTTATGCTGAATGCATAATCACGCTTTATGGCAATATCTTGAATATTCTCGAATGCTTTCGCGGTATCAATATCCAAAAAATCTATATTTTGAACATGATTTACTTGTCCAATAATGGCATTAAACCCAATTATAAATTGAATTGATGTTTTGAAAATATGTTTTACAGATCCTTCTTCAAGTTTGTAACTAATAGTTGGTCTATCTCGTTTATCGCCTGAGTACAATAAGTTTTCAGCGTTTTCCAGCATGGAAATTACTTCACGAATATCATAATTGTCAGGCGATAACTCCAGATTGCCCTTTGATCCGGTAATTATTATTTCTATGAAACCTATTTTTTTCACTTTGCAGATATAATAATTTCAAAATCGCCTTTCTAAAATATTGTTTGTATGTAAGTCTATGAAAATAAGAAAATCAAATTTAAGCTTGGCTGCGTGCCAAAACAGGGAAACGCAATTGTGCCAAATAGAATGCTCCGAAGAAAACCGTGTTGAAAACCAAATCGCCTACCACCGAGTTCATGAAAAACGAAATGCCGTTGGCGCCCGTGTTGAAAAACACCAAACCTGCGGCGTAAGCTTCCATCAATCCGCCAAACGATTGTGCATATAGCGGGCTGCCCAACCATGCTGCGAAATTGGTTACGACAAAGAACAAGATGGACGCGCCCAAGGAAGCACCCAACACACCCAACACACTTGGTTTGCGAGCCAACAACAAGCCAATGCCCACTGTTGCTACAAAACTAATATAAACTGCAGGCATCGAAGCATGAAATCCGAGCACCCAATCGCTTAATAGCATGGCTGCCACAGGCACCAAAAATGCCAAATATTTTTTGTTTAAATAAGCCCCTCCAAACAAAGCCATGGCGGCTATCGGAGTGAAATTAGGCCAGTGAGGCATCAAGCGCATTGATGCACCGGCAAAGATTATGGTTAATACAAACCAGAAACGTGAAGTGAAAAGTTTTTTATTCATAATGATTGTTGTTTTTTTTCTGCGTACAAAATTAGAAAAAATTTCCAACATGCAGAGTTTTTATTTTTTTTTATTCACAGATGCCTTGTTAATAAAACTATTTTTCGAGACCCTCAAGCACTGTCAAAGCCGCTAAAAACCTGACTATACGACAAATTTATCGTGGCAAATATATTTCTTCACTATCAGAAATTATACTAAAAGATTGTATATCTCGTTTTTTTTGCTGAATTTTGCCTTTTATTTCAAATTTATAAACATCAAAACACTATTATGAGCGTCTATTCAATTCTCAGCATTCTCTTTTTTATTTCAACTATGGTTGGTTTGTGGGGGCTTTTCGCCAAAGCAGGCTACAAAGGTTGGATGGTACTTGTGCCGTTCTACAATTTTTATATATGGTTGAAGATTATCAAAAAACCGATGTGGTGGTTTATTTTCATCCTGATGCCATTCATCAATGTGTTCACGCTATTGTTGATGGTGGTGGAGTTGGCGAAATGTTTCAACAAAAACGGATTGGGCGCACAAGCTATTGCTGCCATTGCGCCTTTTGGCTATCTTCCGTATCTTGCTTTTATTGATAAAGAGCCTTATACCCATCCCGATAAACGCAAACCTGTTCCGAAATCTGCTTGGCGCGAATGGGCTGATGCCATCATCTTTGCGGTGATTGCTGCCACACTGATTCGTACTTTTTTTATAGAAGCTTACACCATCCCTACTTCTTCGATGGAGAAAACTTTGTTGGTGGGCGATTATCTCTTTGTGGATAAAATCTCTTTCGGTCCGCGCATCCCGATGACGCCGCTGTCGTTTCCCTTTGCGCATCACACCCTGCCGATGACCGCAACCACCAAGTCGTATCTCGAATGGATAAAACTCAACTATTACCGTTTCCCGGGATTCACCACTATCAAAAACAATGATGTGGTTGTGTTTAATTATCCTGACGGAGATACCGTTGCTTTGAACATGCAAAACCGTAGCTATTATGCCATAGTGCGCGAAGTGGGACATTACGAAGCATGGCACAATCAACGCCAATTTGGCGACATCGTAGCTCGACCTGTGGACAAACGCGAGAACTACATCAAACGTTGCATCGGTATCCCCGGCGATTCTTTACAGATAAAAGACCAAATTGTGTATATCAACGGAAAACCTTTGCCCGACGTTGGCGACAAAGAATATAAATATATTGTTCAGACAAAAGATTCCGCGGCTATCACGGCTCAATTCCTCGATAAATTCGACATCACCGAAACTGTTACCCAAATTGATTACGATAAATATGTCATCACGCTCACCAACGAAACCGCCGAGGGCATGAAAAAATTGACCAACGTTTCTATGGTCAAAAAAGTAATCTATCCAAAAGGCGAATGGGCAAACTACACTTTCCCTTACGATTCAAACTATCGTTGGAATGAAGACAATTATGGTCCCATCTATTTGCCGAAAGCAGGAGACAACATCGCCATCAACATGAAAAACATCCCCATCTATCAACGTTGCATCGAGATTTATGAAGGCAATGATGTGAAAATAAAAGATGGCAAAATCTATATCAACGGTGCAGTTGCTACTTCTTATACCTTCAAGTTGGGATATTATTGGATGATGGGCGACAACCGCCACAACTCTGCCGACTCGCGTTTTTGGGGATTTGTTCCCATTGACCATATCGTGGGCAAAGCCAAATTTGTGTGGCTATCCATCGCGCAGCAAAATCCAAACATCAAAGAACAAAAAGGACTTTTCTCGCGTTTGCGTTGGAGCAAAATGTTCCGTTTGATTCATTGATGTGAGATAAAAAAGCGAGCGGAAATTCCACGATATCCTTTAATTTATGAGACTATAACCCGAGCAACATTTGTTGACTCGGGTTTCTTTTTTTTATTGAAAAATATATTTGTTTATTTTTTGATTTCACACGATTATTCTTCGTAATTTTGCAAAAAATATATCATTATGCCTTTGCCTACACAGGGAACGGTTTCAAGCCTCTACTTCATCATCCATGGGTTTATCACTCTGAAAACCGATGCTAATATACTTGCGCCCGCCCGACGACTTCTCGCTATAAATTATGTGACGCTCATCAATCGCGTTGTTGCCAAAAAGACTATCAGTTTCCGTGTGAGAAACGACACCACTGCGCAGCAGTTTGATGTAGAAATCAATGATTATTACACGCCTACGTTGATGACCATGACCTGCAATTGTCAAGAGCCCAACATTTGCAAACACAAATTGGCGTCCTTGCTCTACATTGCCGAACGTCTGCCCGATAGTCAGTTGGTCGTGCCACCCGAACTCACCAATGTGCGCCGCGCCCGTATGCCTGTCCCATTGACGGAGATAGTGGTGAACATGCCTGCCATCAACCTCGAAGTGCTGAACACCCTCACGAGCCGTGCCGATATCAACGTTGCCACCAATTTGGCTAGCTATAAAAAAGTGGAGATATTGCGCGTGGAAAAATTGGAGGTGGAAGCCGATGTCAACAATGCGCAATCCATCTATCATGTGTTGATTCGCAAGCTAAACGACACCTCATTTCTCACCTATTGCAATTGTCTGAAGCCTGCTCCGGCGATTTGCGAACATCGCTATGCCGTGTTTTATGCTCTTTTCATTCAAAAGGGGAAATTTTATTTCGAGACGCTGAAAGATTATTCCATGGTGAAGAATCAGCAACTTTCGGAGTATGGTTATTCCCTTGCAGACGATATTACGGATAAATTCGATTTCGTTCAGAGTCAACAAACAGGGCGTCCTGAACTTAAATTGAAAGACCTTACTTTGCGAAAGCTTTCGCGTTTTCAGGATTGGAACACTGTGATTACGCAATTGCAATTGGAGGAAAAACATGCCGAAACGGATGACATCCATTTCCCCGAAATCAAATACAAAGAAGGATTCGGAATTGGCTTTGTCATCAATTTTCAATACAACTATTTCCCGCATTTCACCCTGATGCCTTTTTATGCGAAGCTTGCTAAAGATCAGGCGTCCGCCATTCATAGTTTCAAAACTTTCGTGTGCACCGACCCGCCCCTCGATGTGCCTGTGGAAGAACAAACGCAGCAAATCCTCTATCTGCTGCAAGAAATTTCTGCTGAGCAACTGATAAAAGTATCTCAAAAAGAAAGTTATTATCACAAAAAAATTAAGGCGGATATGTTGGCGTATATTCCGTTTTCGCCTTCTGAATTACAGCAGATGCACCGTCATATTCATGCCCGCTTGATTCAGCTTTTCCCTTTGCTCCAACAGGAACCTTACACCTATCAGCAAATTTATTCGGGAAGTTTGAGCTCTAATTCGATTGCCAATATCAGTTTCTCGTCCGAGAAATTAAAGATGGTGTTTCGCCTCGAACTGAATGAAGATACCACCGACCTAATTATCGGCATAAAGAAAAGCGACGACACCGTCATCACCGATGTGAAATTTTTCGCGGGCTTGTTTGTTTTGGAAGGCGAAACCCTCCATCTTTTGAATCGTTCGCGCGATGCTGCCATCATCAAATATATAGGCGCAGCAGGCAGAATTAAGGTGCATAAGTCGGACACCAACAATTTTCTGCGGGCTTTTGTCCTCCCATTGCAACGGCATTATGATGTGGAAGTGCCCGAGAGTGTCCTTGCTAATACTTTGTTTGACGAAGAAGTTAGCTTCACCAAATTAATTTACCTGAGCGAAAAGAACGATAACTTTTTGGTCATCCGTCCTGCTTTTCGCTATAATGAGCATCCACCTGTGGAATATAGCGATGCCACCCGCATCGTGGAAGTGCTCGACAAAAAAGTGGTCATCATCCCCCGCGAACACGAAATGGAAGAGTTGTTTGTGGAAAGCATACGCGCTTTGCATCCCTCCTTCAAAACGCAGGGTTTGGAGGGATTTTTCTATATCAGTTTTGAAGATGCGATGAAAGACGGATGGTTTTTCACCTTTTATAATTATATGAAAGATGAAGAAGCGGAAGTGTATGGCATGAAAGATATGAAGAAATTTCACTACAATCCGCATTCGCCCGTAATCAGTTTTGGTTTTGCTACGGGCATTGATTGGTTTGATGTGAAAATAAATATTATGTTTGGTGATCAGACTGTTCGCTTGAAAGATTTGCGCAAAGCCGTCATCAACAATCGAAATTATATCTTGTTGGACGATGGTTCCATCGGTATTTTGCCCGAAGAATGGGCGAAGAAATATTCTTTACTATTCAAGATGGGCAATGTGGACAAGGAAGATTTGAAAGTGCCGAAGTTCCATTTCTCTATCATTGACGAAATGTATGAGCAGATTGACGACGAGAAGATTCGCCGCGAGTTGGAGTACAAACGGAATATGCTGCAGAAGTTTAGCCGCATCGAAGACATCGCTATGCCCGAAAAGGTGCACGCTGAGTTGCGTCCTTATCAAAAATCGGGGTTCTCATGGTTCAATTTCTTGGATGAATTCAATTGGGGCGGCATCCTTGCCGACGATATGGGCTTGGGAAAAACCTTGCAGACGCTCACTTTTCTTCAACATCTGAAGAATAAAAAACTTTTTATACACGAGGAATCCGAAATTCCTTTCGAAGAGTTTCAACGCGATACCCATCTGATTATTTGCCCGAATTCCTTGATGTTTAATTGGGAAAGCGAGATTGAGAAGTTTTGCCCCGACCTCACCTATCATATCCATCATGGCAGCGACAGGGTGGTAGATGCCAAAGAGTTTGCCGGGTACGACATTATCATCACCACCTACGGCACCATACGCTCCGATTTTGAGCTTTTTGTCAAGTTTATGTTTCGTTATATCATTTTGGATGAGTCGCAGGCTATCAAAAATCCCGCTTCGAAAGCCACCAAAGCCGTGCAGTTGCTCAAAAGCCGCAATCGTCTCGCTTTGTCGGGCACTCCCTTGCAGAATAATATCTATGATTTGTTTGCACAGTTGAATTTCTTGAATCCCGGCATGTTGGGAAATTTGGAATTTTTCAAGAGTGAGTTTGCCGTTCCTATCGAAAAAAATCAGGAGCAATATAAGAAAGACCAATTGAAGAAACTTATCTTCCCATTCTTCCTGCGGAGAACCAAACATCAGGTGGCAAAGGAGTTGCCCGAAAAAACGGAAACGATTTTATATTGCGAAATGGGCACCGAACAACGCACCGTTTATGATGCCTACCGCAACGACTATCGCGACCGCATTATGCGCCGCATCGCCACGGATGGTTTGGAGAAATCGGGCATTTATGTGTTGCAAGGCTTAATGAAGCTGCGCCAAGTGTGCGATTCGCCATCCATTTTGGGCAACGATGAAGTCTATAGCCACGAGTCGGTGAAGCTCGAAGAACTTACGCGTGAGATAACCGAAAATACGGGCGAGCACAAAGTACTTGTGTTTTCGCAATTCATCGGTATGCTCCATTTGATTCGCCAACGCATGGAACTTCACGGGATTAATTATGCTTACCTCGACGGGAAAAGCACCGACAGGCGCGAAAGTGTGGAGCGTTTCCAAACGGATGAAAACTGCAAAGTGTTTCTCATAAGCTTGAAAGCCGGTGGCGTGGGGCTGAATTTGACTGCTGCGGATTATGTCTATTTGGTTGACCCGTGGTGGAATCCCGCTGTGGAAGCGCAAGCCATTGACCGGACGCATCGCATCGGTCAGTTGCGCAGCGTTTTTGCTTACAAGATGATTTGCAAAAATACGATAGAGGAAAAGATACTTATTCTCCAAAACAAAAAGAAAGATCTCGCCAAAGAGATTATTTCGGAAGAGAAATCCTTCCTGAAAAACCTTAATAAGGATGATATTGAGTATCTGTTCTCATAATCTTACTACTAATTTTATTATGATTTCTCTTGGATGATATTTTCATAGTATCTAATGCTATTCAAATTCTCATAATATTTTAATTCTTTTAGTTAGAAGTACATTTCATACTAATATTTAAATAGTTTTCATTAGAATGTAATTAGCTTTATATAGTATGTTATATACATTACATAGTAGGTAAATGTCTCTTATAAGTATGAATATATATTTATCTAGTATTTATATATATCATTTTAGCATGTATTATATCTTTTAAGGTAGGTATTATACCGTTATACGTAAGTATTATCTATTGAATAGAGTGTATATATCATATAATATAAAGTAATATAATCCTAATAGTGCGTAGCATGTTTTTTCTAATAAATTGTTTGCTTTTAAAATATATTTCGTAATTTTGCACCCATCTAATCATTAAAAATTATGAGAAACACAAAACTAAAGCCCCTCTTCCACATGTCCTTTGGCGCATTAGCGCAATTGGGCAGTACAAGTGTATCGCTCAGCACCCGCGACCATGAAGTCTTGCTCCAATACGGTGTGGACGAAGTCTATATAAACATGTTGAAAGACCTCACAGAGGACGTAAAGCACTTTTCGACCGATGAAAATATGGCAGGAGATGCGAAAGACCATCGCGAAGCCAAAGACCTCTTTGCCGACACATTGAAAGTGAACATTCGCATGATGATGGTGCGCGTTCGCAATGCTTTTCCTGCCAACAGCAGCAAACCGGGACGTTTCGGAACCGACAATTTGGATAAAATGACCGACTTGGCGCTCATCAAATGTGGCTTCAGGGTGGTGCGCATGGCAAATGAATTTCTCGCAGACCTCGCCCCCAAAGGCATCACCCAAGTCGACATAGACGCATTGGAAACCGACGCCAACAACATGGACCAAGCCTGGGACGAACAACAATATAAGACCTATCTGCGCACGAGCGTGACCCACGACCGCCTGCTGCTTGCCAACGAACTCTACAGCCGCATCATGGAGCTTTACGACTATGGCAAAAACTATTGGGTGACCCGAAATTCGGCTTATTATAAGGATTACATCATTTACGACACCCCAAAATCGAAGCCAAAAAAGGCAAAGAAAAAGGCTGACGAGGCTAAATAACCTTAAAAAAGCCGATTTCAAATTCATCACTAATGGGAAGCATTAAGATAAAATCCCGAAGGGATGAAACTATTATAAAACACAGAATGCATAGAATATCAAAACCCTGAAAGGGTGACATAATAATATCATCCCTTCGGGATTTCAAAAAGAATTCTCGGAATAATTTTCTATAATAATTTCAGTCCTTCGGACTTTTGCGCATCATCAGTTCGTAATTCGACAATTCGTAATTCGCAGGACTTAAAACCCTTGGGATTTGGAATTTGGAGCTTGGAATTTGGGTCTTAGAACTTGGAATTTGGAATTTGGATCTTGGAATTTGGGTCTTAGAACTTGGGATTTGGAATTTGGAGCTTGGAATTTGGGTCTTACGCCTACTTCCTCACCTCTTCCAAATCATCCTTCAACAAATCAATATTCAGCGCAAAATTACAATTCGAGCATTTCGCCTCTTCAAACGACAAGGTAGCAATGCCAATCACTTCGCCCTTCATATTCATCACAGGGCTGCCGCTGCTGCCGTGCGAAATCGCCACATCTATCATCAGATACGAATTCCCGTTACTAAAATTCCCGTCAATCAACTCTTGCTCGGTGCCGCCCTTCAGCCCCGAAACGATGCCCTTGGTCAGGGTGCTCTCTATGCCTTCAGGATTGCCCAAAACCACAATATCTTGCCCTTTATCGGGAGGCGTGTCCGCAATCCGCAGACTATAAAAACTCTCGTCCGAAATGACCTTAAAAATGGCATAATCGTACGTATTATTAATCTTCATGATGACGGAGATGGGATGCATCTGCCCTGTAGAAGTCTTGATTTTCCAAGTGGTTCCGCCTCTCAACACATGTGCGTTGGTGATGCCGATGCCACTGCTGCTCACAAAAAATCCCGTGCCATACGCAATCGGTTTGCCGTTGCCATCGTCCGATTCTATCAAGAAAACGGCTTTCTCGGCATATTTCACCAACTCATTCAGATTCGAGAAATTCGGCATCGTGTCCGAAGGAATCGCATCCGTAGCCGCGCTATTAAAAAGCCCCGTTTTAACGCCTACAAACCATCCCCCAACCAACAACAACACCCCTGCCACGATGCTTATCGTTAAAATAGTCCACCGATTCGACTTCTCATTTTTTTTTCCCTTTCGGGGATATTTTGCGGGCTGTGTGTCGTAGTCTGTCCATCGTAGCGGGCTTCTCGCTATGTGCAAACTATCACCGAGATTTAGCCGAGCAGTATCCACTTTGACATCGTTCACGAAGATACCGTTCGTTGAACCTAAATCTTGAACAATCACCTCATCGCGGTCGGTGAAACACAACACGGCATGCTTGCCCGAAACAAACTCGTCCCCAACCACAATATCACTCTCAGCGTTTCTGCCGATGGTCAACTGACGGATAATCTTGCCCGAAAACGTGCCCAATTTCGTTTGAAAATATTCTTGCCAAGGCACAACGCGTTCGCCGATTTTCACGATATCATTATAATACAGCGCAGCCTGCCTAATCTTCTTACCATTCACAAAAGTGCCATTTCGCGAACCCAAATCGGAAATACTGTAAGCGCCATCATCGTTTTGGGTAATCACAGCATGTTGACCCGACACATAAGGGTCGGAAATCAACACATCGTTCGAAGTGTTTCTGCCTATGGTTACGGTTTTCATTTTGTCAAATCGGTTTGAACAAATTCGTTGCTACTTATATCATACAGATACACCGTGCTGCTGCTTCCCGTTTTATTGCTCACCACCAAAGCATCGCTTTTCAACACAGCAGTCTGCTTCACGTTGACCGTATAAACATTCCCGAACAAATCATAGCGATATTCTGTCGAATATTTTCCGTTATAATATTTGGTGCCCTTCGCCAATTTCTTTATCACGATTTTCTCCGTTTCGCTTTGCGATAATTTCATCAAGGCATCATTGCCCGAGCCGCTCACATAAGCAAGCATCATATAATTATCGCCCGAACCTGACACCACGCAAGCATAATCGTCCTTGCCATCCTGATTGAAATCTGATATTACATAATTATTGTATTCCGAGTAGAGGTTGTTATCATTAACATGCCAACTGCTACTGTTGTCTTTCTCAATCACGCCTTTCTCTTGCAGATATTCCAACACTGCTTTCTTATAAACGACAGGCGTAATTTTAAGCGCATTCCCCTCAAACACCGAACTAATCCGTTGATATTCGGTTTCGCTGCCCAAATAGTCCAATGCCACATAACCTTCTTTGCCATCGGGCGTGCTGACTTTCGCCCAACGGTATCCATTAGCATCGAGGCTAGTTTCTGTTTCAATGATATTGAGTTTCTCGCCAAACTTAATAATTTCAACACCGTTGCTACCACTTGATACGTCTTTCGACGATCTTAGCCATAGTTTATTTGCCAACACATACATTTCGCTAGTCTCAAAAAAGAGTTTATAAACCGTCGTCAACAAAGCCCCTGCAAACAACACGGAGAAAAATATAGCCCAAAACACCGTCCAACCTTTGCGTCTTCTAGGTTTCTTTGTTTTTACAGGTTTTGCTACTATTGGTTTCGCTGTTGCTGCTTTTGCGGGTTTGGCTTTACTCAATCCACCATGCCCGAAGCTACTATCGAGCAAAGCAAGCTTGAACTCATCGCAATCGGCAAATCGTTCTTCCTTATCTTTGGCGGTAGCTTTTTTCAAAACCTGCTCCATGCGATTGCTCACCCCCACATAAAACTGCTTTGCCTCGGGCAAAGGTTCTTCCACTATCTGCTTATAGACTTCGTACTCCGTCTGATGTTCATCGAATGGGTTCTTTCCTGTAATCGTCTGAAAAAGGGTAATGCCAAGTGAATAAACATCCGTACGTTTGTCCACCTCAATGCCCTTCACCTGCTCGGGACTCATAAACAAAACGGTTCCTAGCTTTGTGCCTGTCTTGGTAAGCTTATGATCGCTATCCGAAATAATCTTAGCGATACCAAAATCTAAAATCTTCGCTTTGCCTTCTGTGGTGATGATAATGTTTGATGGTTTGATGTCGCGATGAATCACGTTGCGGTTATGCGCATAGGCAACCCCATCTAGGATTTGTGCAAACAAGGGAATTGCTTTTTCTTCGGGAATAGGTCCGGTGACCGTGTCAATATACGTGTCGAGTTGTTTACCCTCCACATATTCCATCACCAAAAAAATCCCTTGCTCCGTTTCCACATAATCGAAAAGCGTTACAATGTTCGGATGATGCAATTGTGAAAGCGTTGAAGCTTCATTCTTAAAACGTTCGCGAATCTCCGGATTTTTCGCTAATACAGGGTTTAAGGCTTTGATAGCGACCTTGCGTCCGATGTGCGCATGCACTCCCAGATACACATTTCCCATGCCACCTTCGCCAATTAGCTTCTCAATTTTATAGTTTAATATGTGCTGACCAATCATTCGTTTTTATTCTTTTTTTTGGTATTTCGTAATTAGCGTCCAAAATTAATTTATTTTTGCGAAAAAATCGCACAAATGAAAAATTATAAGCAAATTTTTATTTTTACGCTCTTGCTTTTTGTTACTTTAGAACTTTCGGCACAACGTTCTTTCAACTTCGGTTTGCACGTTGCTCCCAACATCAGTTGGTTAAAACCTGACGTTACGGGTGAGGTGTACAAATCCGATGGTTCAACCGTACATCTTAGCTACGGTGCTGATTTTCATTACTTTTTTATTCAGAATTTAGGTATAGGTACAGGCATAAACCTTGCCTATACGGGCGGAAAGTTGCAATACCATACCGCATATAAAATAGATAATGTTGTTGACACCGGAATTTTAACGAGAAAATTGAAGTTACAGTATTTGGAAGTGCCATTAGTACTCATCGGAACCACCGGAGATTTGTTGGGTAAGTTTTCTATTTATGGCAAATTTGGCTTGGGGACTTCCTTTAAACTCAAAGCACGAGGTGACGATAGTTTCGTCCAAACAAATGCAACAGCCCCAACTGAATTCAAAAACGTTAATATCAGCAATAAAATTAGTTTTTTCCGCGAATCATTGATTATTGGAATAGGTGGCACCTATAAAGTGGCAAAAATAATTTCTGTGCATGCGTGTTTGACCTATAATAAAGGATTCACGGACATTCTTACAGGCACCAATGCTGCCGTGCCCGCTATTAAAGAGAATGGCAAAGTGAATTATTTCGATTTGTCACTCGGCGTTTTATTTTAATGAATTGGTGATGAAGATTGCGCTTGCACAACTAAATTTCCACATTGGAAACTTCGAGCTGAATCGTGATAAAATCATTGCCGCGATTCATGAAGCCAAAGAGCAGAGGGCTGATTTGATAGTTTTCCCTGAGTTGGCTGTGTGTGGCTATCCTCCACGTGATTTCCTCGAGTTCTCTGATTTTATTGAACGTTGCAAGAAAACTATTGCAGAAATATGTGCGGTTACCCATGGCATTGCTGTGATAGTAGGTGCTCCTTCCGAAAATACGAATGCTGCGGGTAAGAATCTTTTTAACACTGCTTATTTCATTGAAAACGGTCAGGTGACTTTTGTTCAGTATAAGTCTCTTTTGCCCAACTACGATATCTTTGATGAATATAGGTACTTCGAGCCCAATCATAACTTTGGCATCATTACGTACAATGGGAAACGGATTGCCATCACTATTTGCGAAGATTTGTGGAACACCAGCCCCGACCCCATGTATGTTACAAAACCCATGGATGAATTATCGAAGTTTCATCCCGATTTACTGATCAATATTGCTGCTTCGCCTTTTAATTATCTGCAGCATCAGGAACGCTTACATATTCTGCAAACCAATGCCGTCAATTATAATTTGCCCATAGTGTATGTGAATCATGTGGGTGCACAAACCGAATTGATTTTTGACGGCGGCTCCACAGTTCTTGACAATCAAGGAAACACCCTGCTTAAATTCCCATTCTTTGAAGAGACAATTGGATATTTCGATACTGATAATCCTCAATCCAAATCAAAAGACATCGAAATTCCGAAGACCGAGTTGATTTATCGTGCCTTAGTACTTGGTGTGAAGGATTATTTCCGGAAGATGGGCTTCACAAAAGCTATCATTGGACTTTCGGGAGGTATAGATTCAGCACTCACCTTGGTGATCGCTGCAGAAGCACTCGGTCATGAGAATGTCTTGGCGGTATTAATGCCTTCGCAGTTCTCTTCCGAGCATTCTATAACAGATGCCTTGCAGTTGGTGGAGAATCTCCATTGTCCTCATACTATCATTCCTATCGAGCCCATGTTCCAATCCTTCAGTGCTGCGTTGCACACATTATTTCAGCAGGAAAAATTTAATATCACTGAAGAAAACATACAAGCACGAATCCGTGCAGTGCTGTTGATGGCTGTTTCGAATAAGTTCGGACATATCTTATTGAATACTTCAAACAAAAGTGAAGCCGCTGTGGGTTACGGCACTCTGTATGGCGATATGTGTGGTGGTTTGTCGGTGATAGGCGATGTGTATAAAACTCAAGTGTATGAATTGGCTCACTGGGTGAATATCCAAAAGGAAATAATTCCAATGAACACCATTGTCAAACCTCCTTCCGCAGAACTGCGTCCCGACCAAAAAGATTCCGACTCCTTGCCCGACTATGAAATTTTAGATGAGATACTCTACAACTATATCGAGCAACGCCTTGGTCCCAACGAGTTGATTGCTTTGGGGTATGATGCCGCTATGGTGCAGCGAATACTGAAATTGGTGAACACAAGCGAATACAAACGTTATCAAACACCGCCCATATTGCGCGTTTCGCCCAAAGCCTTCGGGATGGGAAGAAGAATGCCTATAGTGGGAAAATATTTGGGTTGATTTCGGCTGTTTATTGATTTGAATGTTTGTTTAGAATAGTACTATAAAGTTATTGAAACTAAAAAAAGCCTGCATGAAACTATGCAGGCTCTTTCCTTTTCATGATTAATCAACTATTCCCAACTCACCTTCACATTCTTAGTAGCAAGTGAAGTTTTTACTTTAACCAAATAGATAGCTGAAGATAAATTCAAGGTCGCGCTAAACACATTGCTACTGTTTGGAGTGGCTTTGAAAACACAAGCACCCGTGAGTGTAAACACTTCCACTTCTTGAATTTCTTCTCCGGTTTGAGCTATGATGTTCAGCTTTTGACTCTTTTCAAACACATTAATAGCTGATGTGGTCAACGGATTGTTCGTGTTGTTGAAGCGGATAAAGAATCTTCCTGTCACTTCGTTTGTAGGGAATTCAAAGCCATATGATGTGTTCTCAGATAGATTCGTTATTTTACCTTTCAAACGGTCTTCTAAATAAACATTGATGCTGCTTTCTAAATCGAAGGCGGTTATCTTTGCTTTGTCGCCGGCATTACCCTTAATAGTTAACGGAATAATAGTATTAGTATCACTGATGGTGTTGATAACCAGTTTTTCTCCTGATGCTGCTAATGAAAACATGCCAACGGGCAATCCATCGAACATCTTTTCAGAATCGTAGTCCTCGTAGGTAAGCTTTGCATCAGGGTTTTTACAAATCACCAATTCGTCCATACCCATGTTGGTTTCTGTTTTCAAACGAACAAGGATTTCTGTGTTGTTTGCTTCTTTATAGAATTGACCAGTGCTATGTGTACGAGCAGAAAGTGGCAGTGTGATTCTTGGACTAGTATAAATAGCTCTAACAAAGAAACCTTGTAGAGGAGCAATGAATTGTTTAGTAGTTGAGGGAACGCCCACGCCATTCGCTGAATTATAGACGGAGAAATAAGAAGTGTTGGTAACGGGAGGTCCCATAGTAGCAGGATTCCAATAATAAATGGTTGTGCTTATATTTGTTTTTCCTAAAGCATTCCAATCCAAATAAGATGGGAAAGGATTTGCTATTAGATTCCAACTTTGAGTTGCCAAAGTGCCATTATATACTAATGGAATAGAATATACGCAAGGAGCCTGCAGACCAGTGCACCATAGATTTCCTGTAAGAGATGCTGTGAAAGTTGTGCTTGGGCACACGGCATATCCAACAGTAGGTTGTAAAAAGTAAGACGCAGAAGTTACATTTGCCAACCAATTAATCCCATTGGTATAAGGTTTAAACTGTGTGCTGCCAATTGGTGTTGGCGTTAAATTGGTCAGAGTATTACCCGTACCTTGTATAAATGGAGAACCAACCAAATGCCATTTATTTGTCAGTTCTTTTTTAACTGTTGCTGGCACATCACAACTATTTTCAATTAATGTGCCACAAATCACTAACCCACTGACTCCAGCATTGTTTTGAATTCCGCCGGTTACAGTAAATTTGCTGCAACAAGATAATGTTAATGAAGCGCCGGGTCTTATAGTAATGTTATCACCTGTACCACTTATGGTAACAGCTTTATCGCAACAATTGTCAAAGATAATGTTTTTCGCAATAGTAAGCGTTCCTGAAGTTAAAACTATCGGTGCTCCATCAAGATTACAATCGAAATGAATGATACCATTGTTACATACATCATCAATTGCTTGACGTAACGAGCCGGGCCCATCATTATTTGTATTAGTAACCAACAATTCTGGGTTCACCATGAATGCTCCTGAAATTGAACTTTTAACATCAGCACCACATTGTCCGTGAACAACACAATAATAATATAGTGTGCCCACCGAAGTAGCAGATGGAGTATAAGTACTAGTTTGTGCACCATTAGCTGAACCTAAGGAAGTCCCTGTACTATTACTTGCCTCAGTATTTTTATACCATTGATACGTCAACGTTCCTGTACCTGTTGCTATAACGCTTATCGGCAAAAAAGCAGTGTTTAAACAGACTGATTGAGTTGCTGTGGTTTGGCTGCTGATAGCAGTTGCAGCATTCACCGTAACCGTCCATGTCCCAGTTGATTCTTCAGGAGTTGTATTACACGTATTATCTTTTGCATAACGTCTGTAAGAAGTCGTTCCTGTTAAAGGTCCTGCAGGAGTGTAGGTGGCAGATGTTGCACCATTGATTGCTGTTGTATAACCATCAACCGACGATCTCCAAGAATAGGTAATTGAGTTATCACCGCCACTAGCAAGAGTAGTGCTTCCAATTTCTGTACTTGGACTCGTATTGTAACA
>CAIOYH010000154.1 GCA_903862465.1 uncultured bacterium
CTAGATTTGATTTTCGGGAACGAGATTTAATTTTCGGGGAAATGGACTGACATTTTGTCATAGAGGATTTGATTTTCGGGAAACGAGATTTGATTTTCGAGAAACGAGATTCGATTTTCGAGAAACAAGATTTGATTTTCGGGGAACGAGATTTGATTTTCGATGAACGAGATTTGATTTTCGGGGAACGAGATTTGATTTTCGGGTTTTTTTAAAGATTTTTTTTTCACAAGTTGCTCCCGAACTCCCGACTTTCAATACGGGACAGGTTCGGTGCGGGACAGGACAAGGGAAAAGCACAAAGGGGCACAAGGTAATCAATTGAAAAAAAGGCGTTTACGGTGGATATTAGAACCACAACCCCGACATTGCATGTCGGGACTATAACAGGGCAGGATATAATGTTTAAGCCTCGGAGAGGCGTACTGTTTGAAGAAAAAATAATACACATGTGAATTTAAGCCTCGAGGGGGCGGACTGTTTTTAGTTTTTTAGTAGGGACGCGACATGGAGTCAAACTTCGACAATCAGTAAGTGGATGGGTAAATATTTTGATGGTTAAATTTAATTTTGTTAGGGGTTAAGAAAATTGTTTATCTTTGTGGGGTAATTTGATAAAAGGTAATCTAAACTTTAAAACTTCTGATTTATTATTTATTTTCTGCTCATATAAATATTTTGCAGAGTTTTCAAAAATACAAAAAAACGGGATACCCATACTATTGGAATTAGATTGGTTGGAATATCTTTTATAATGTATCGAAAATATTGCTTGGCGACGTGAAGTGACTGATAAGAAGGCTGTTTGCCCCCGCGCCAAGGATGGAAGCGGTTAGCCCACAGCGGCGCTTATTCGCGCCGCGAGGACTAAGAGCGGACAGCCTGACCCGACGTAGGAGGGGGGCGCCATAATTAATGGCGAGTTTAGAGTTTGGGCATTAAATTTAGGACGCTTAGAGAGTGTTGGTGAGCCATGGATTGATTCTGACATACACTAGATTGCCTCTAACTTAAAACCCGTTTACCTCTTTAAAAGCGTTTTCTCAATTGGATATAGGCTCTGTAGAACTGATTTGTTTTTTCGATGTCGGTTTCAACATTGAGCGCAAGGGATAGTTTTTTGATGATTTCTACCGTAAAATTAAACTCCGCTATATGCTGGATGAAAGGCGTTTCGGCATGCATGATTTTGTAATTGACATAGCTGTAAGCGAGCCCAATATTCATTTTGCCGGAAACAAACGGACGCGATAGGCGCAAATTATATATATTGCCTTGCAGGTAGCTGCTTTGAAGTATGGTGGAGGAAAGTGTGGAGGAAATCTTCGACTTGGCAATGTTGCTATAGGTGATGAATAGATAGGCATTTTTGCTTTGGCGCAGGTCGTTATTTTGGAAACGGTAGCCAACCCTCGCACCCATGTACAAATATTTCGCTAAGGTTAGATTTGCAAAAAAACCTAAGCCTTGGCGGGTTTGCATATCGAGCAAGGTGTTGATATAATTCTTATCGGTTTCGTAATAAATCACGTTAGTTCTAGCATCGTAGCTTCCCGTGAGGGTCAAACGTTTGACAGGTCGCCAACGCAGGGAGGCATAAAGATTGGTGAGGTTGAAGGTGTTTTGTTTTTGTTGATTCACAACTTTGTAAAGATCCATTTCAATGCTCACAAACATGTTGACATTTTTGAGCAAAGAACTGCTATGCTGAAAATAAAGAAATCTACGGTCGGTTTTTAGGTTGTTCATTTGCTGCACAAAAGCCAAAGAGTTTTGCATATTGCGTTTCGGGGTTTGCATATTATAGCCCACGTATGCTCCATACTGCAACAAATTAAAGTTGAAACCATAATCCATATACCCGGGACGAGCTCCACCAAATCCGCCCAAGTAAAATCCTTTGAAGGATTTCTCTACCTGCAAGCCATCTATAGCACCGATGTTGGCAACATTGGGATTTGCTTTTCTGCCCAACAACAAAAACAGACTTTTCGTAATGTCATACTTCACCGCAAAGTTATAAATTTTTAAGGCATTAAACACAGTGCCTTTTGTTTTGGTCCAATCGCCATTGCCTTGTCGGTACAACAGATTCGTTTCTAAGGAAAACTTGGAGTTCGCAATATTCTTTATATTGAACGAAACAGATACATTATTTCTATAGGAGAATGGATAAGGGGTGTTGGAGAAGTTGGAATAGTTTGACAGACTTACAAAGCCATATATTTTTTGTTTGCGCGATGGGTTTTGAGACTTTTGCTCTTTTTTGTTCATGACTGCGGAGGTGTCTGCAGTTAAATTATTTTGAGTTTCGATGGGTTTGATTTTTTCAGGCTCTTTGTTTTCAACTCTTCGCTTTGCAGTAATAGCATCATTGATGTTCACTTTTATATTGGACAACAAATTGCAGACAACCGATGTTGACGACATGCTATACACCACTAATGCAGGAACCAAAGCGTTATTGTTTTTTGCGAAAAGCGTATCACCCACTACGATTCCTTTGGTGGAACTATACTTTATATACACGTTTTGAGAAGTGATAAACGAAACATTGCCTTCCACATTTTCTCTAGCATTTTGAGCATCAACACTCAAAAAACATAACAATACGAAACTTACAGCCAATAAAATTCTCATATACTTTTTTTTATATCTATAAAACGATATTCCATTGAATTCAATATGCTAAAATCAACCACCACCCACACCTCTTGGGTGACAATTGAAACATGCATTACTCGTATATGTAAATCCACTTACATCATTATGCTGATTGGTTATATTGGCTTGATTGTTATGACATCCAAGACAATCATAAGTGCAATTGGCAAGATTGGTGTGACACTGACTGCAGGCAATTCCACCGTGGTTTCCCGAACTTATGGGGAAATAAGCCTCATGCTGAAAGCTTACCGGTTGCCAACCCGGGTTGGTAGTGTGGCATATTTTGCAATCATGAGAATAGCATCCCGAATTATGTGCAGGATTGGTAGTGGCTTCATAATCGGCTTTATGGCATGAATAACAATCTGTGGAAAGCGATGTGAAATTGTTATTGGTATGGCATTGAGAGCAAAGAACATTGGCATGGCCTAAAGTGAGCGGAAATATATTATGATTGAATCCTGAGCCGCCCCATTCGTAGGAGTAAATATTATGGCACGTGCTACAATCTGTTGAAAAGATACCTTCATGGCGCGGGTTGCTTGTTGCCATATAATCCTCCCGATGACAATCAATGCACTCCACTCCTTGGACATCATAGCGTAGTAAGGTTTCGGATTTATGACACTGATCACACTCTGCGATGGTGTGAACTCCCACAAGCGGAAACCTGCTTTGCTGATGGATTTCAGTGATATTATTGACCAACCACGATTGGGAGGTATGGCATTTGTCGCAAAAATTACCAACGGTATGGCTATGCACATCTTCGTGACATTGGACACACTCGGTTTTTGCTTTTGCTTCCGCAAAGACCAAAGAAGCGTGGCACAAGCGGCAGTTGATGTCTTTATGCTGCCCTGTCAACGGCATTTTGGTGCTCGCATGGTCGAAAGAATATATTTCTTTGTCTAAAGCCCAACCTTTAGAGCTATGGCAGGTGGAACAATTTATTTTGAAATCTTTGCCGTGAGGCGAGTCGGTAGGGGTATAGGCTCCAAATAAATAAAGCACAGCATACCCAATTATTAATGACAGGATTCGCATTTTACGCTAATTTTATAATGAATATAAAGGACGTTATTTGTCTGTGTTGGTTTATGGCATTTGTTGCACAACACATTGGCATGCTTGCCTTCCAACTTGAATGCAGTGGTGTTATGGTTAAATTTTGAGGCTTTCCAATTGTCAAATTCATGACAGTTGTTGCAATCGGTGACGCCATCTTTGTCAAATTGATTGTAATGTTTATCCGCATGACAGTTGGAGCAATTCGTGGATAAATTGGCAAACTTCTGCAGCGCGATGCCCTCTTTACTTTCAGAAAAATGACACTTCCGGCAGGATTGGTTTTGATGAGCACCTTGCAGTTTGAAGTTTGTTTTGGCATGGTCGAAAGTGATGTTGGTCCAAGTGGCTTCGCTGTGGCAACTGAGGCAATTGTCTTCAGGATAATATTTCTTGCTGATGGCATCGCCATGATTGTTTTTGTGACAATCAATACATTTTTTACCTACATCTCTAAACGACCATGTTTCGGTCTTTTTATGACATTCAAAACAAGGCGCTGCCACATGAGTACCCTGAAGCGGAAACACCCCTTTATTATGTTGGTCAATGGTGTAAAGCGCATTGGCAAACCCACTCAAATTGTGGCAGGTGATACAATCGGGAGTGCTATTATCTTTCGTGAACTGTCCTTTATGGTAATCTTTGTGGCAATCCGTACACTTTTGAAATTTGAGCGGTGTCGTAAAATTGATTTTGTGACATGCCTTACATTCCACATTTAAGTGCTTCTCTTCCAATTTATATTTTGTTTTGGTATGATCGAAGCTCTTTATGTCCTTTGAGACGACAAACGACTCGTTGGAGTGGCATTGCAGACAGTTTTGCCCGAACTGATTCTTATGCACATCCTCATGGCAATTGATACAACTACCAAATTGCAAGCCCGTGAACTTTTGAGATTTCACCCCATTGTTGGTCTCCACTTTATGGCACTTGATACATTCCACATTGACATGCTTCCCTGTCAATTGATACTTCGCGGAGGTATGGCGGAACTTTGATGCGGGTTTAAACGCATTTTCTTCATGACACGTCAAACAATTGGTTGAAAGGGTGCCTTGATGATAATCCGTGTGGCAATTCACGCAGTTGGTTTTCAATCCCAAATAGGTAAATTTCTTTGCTTTTGCCTTTGCATTCGTAATATTCTTTGCCGTGTGACAATCGGGGCATTTCTTTTTGGCATGCGCATTGGTGAGCGTGAAGCCACTTAACGCATGATTGAATGTCTCCGCATCAAATTTCACGATTTGAAAGTTTCTACCATGATGGTCGCTGTGGCAAGTGGCGCAGGTTTTGCCTTTTACTTCTACGGAAGCATGGTAGCCTTTGTTGATAGCAATGCGTTCTTTAAGCTCGGTATGACATGCCAAACATTTATCGTTCGACAACTGCTGTCCCAAAATATGACAGAGCGTGCAATTGGAAATGCCTTCCAACTGCGCATGAAGCACCGTTAAATCTCCGGGCGAAATCTGTGCAAACACATTTCTGCCAAAGAAAATCAACAAAACTAGTAGTATATATTTCGTGCGCCTCATAGTGCTTAAACGTTTATTTGTGTTTCAAAATTGCTTCGCCAAACTTCTTATTCACCTGTATGCCTATTTTTTGTAGAAACTCCGTAGGCAATTCGCCACCGGCAAAAATATATACTAGGTCGTTCTTTAGCGTTACTTCTTGTTTGTCTATAACATGGGTGAGGGTTATGCTATCTTTTTCAATAGAAATTAAACTCGTATTAAACCGCATATCAATACTTCCTTTTGCGATAGCTTCCGTAATTTTATCCTTATTGGCTGATTTGATACGGCTAAAACTATCGCTGCGATAGGAAAGTATTACATGATTGTTGTCGGCTAACATCAATGCAGATTCGATAGCCGAATCGCCACCACCGACCACTAGAATATTTTTCTCCTTAATTAATTCAGGTTCCAACAGACGATACGCCACTTTTTCGCGCTCTTCGCCCGGGATGTTCAGTTTGCGAGGTGTGCCGCGTCTTCCGATAGATAACAACACTTTTTTTGCCGTATAGGTTTCTCCCAATAAGGTAGCTATAGTGAAAAACCCATTCTCTACCGTAATGGCTTCCACTTTCGAGTTTTCTTTCAGCGCAATAGCATTGGTTTTGATGACGGTTTTCCACAACTCCAAGAGTTCTGTTTTGGAGGTTTCATACAGTTTCACTTTTCCGTAGAGAGGCAAATCCATAGGCGAGGTCATCACCACTTTGGCTCGGGGAAAGGTAAAAACTGTTCCACCTAGGGTGTCTTGTTCCAAAATGAGGGCGTTGATGTTGTGTTTTTTTGCCGTGAGCGCAGCAGAGATTCCCGCAGGACCTGCACCCACAATAATCAAATCGTAGGTGGCATTATGTTCTTTATCCAAAGATTTCACAATATGTTCCACGGCTTGCTTGCCTTGTTCCACCGAATTCTTCACCAAGCCCATGCCGCCCAATTCGCCTGCAATATACACCCCATGAATATTGGTTTCGAAATTCTGATTCACATGCGGCAAATCCACTCCCCGTTTTTCGGTGCCGATGAACAGCGAAATCGCTTGCGTGGGACAAGCATGAAAACAAGCGCCATGCCCAATACATCGCGACGCATTGATGGTGGTGGCTTTGCCATTCCGTATGCCCAAAATATCCTTTTCGGGACAAGCCGCAATGCATGCCCCCGACTTTATACAACGGTTTTCATCCACATAAGGATGCAGCGAAACAGGTTCATACAAACCCTCTTCCTTTGCCTTTTTTATTTTCGCTTCTACGATTTTAGATTTCTTCTTTTGACGCAAAAGATAAAACACCACAACGATCAGACACAATAAAAGGACTGAACCATAGATAACTATATTTTCAATGAGCGTTTCCATACTCTTTTAAAATAGCCACCTTGAGCCAAACATAATCGTTATCACCACATGAATTATCATCACAATGAGCATCACAAAAGCAAAAGGCAGATGCACCACATGCCAATATTTCAGCAAGTTTTGCATGCTCGTCAGACGGTCAATCTTTCGGTTTAATGACAACTCATCTTTGGCAAGTCCGATAATCTTTTTGGATTCCGCAGGCGAAACTTTATTTGTTTTCACGATGCCTTTGATGCGATTCAGCGTTCGTTTGTCTTCAAAATACGTTTTGAAATAACTCGTCAGCAGATTGCCATGATAAATCCCTATTTTCTTTTGTGTCAGATTGCGAATTTCTTGATGACTTTCAGCGCTGAGCGACTGAAATTGGTCAAGATTGGCATCATCGGTGTTTTTCATCGCATTGATTTCGCTCAGGCTTAATTCCCTACCGTCCATGTTTCGTGGAATTTGGATGTAGATAAACCTGCCAATAATGCCACTGAGAAACACCGCCACCATGCTCCAAAAACTGATAGCAACGATGCCGCCAAATTTAAAAGAGGTGTGATACAGCACCAAAATTGGACCTAAAGTGCACAGGAAGATATGAAACTCCAACCAATATTTCAGTTGCCCAAGGCGGAAAAACGTCCGAATCCGCTTGCGCAGCATATAGATTAGTACGCCGATGAGCATAAACGCCGAACCAAATATCCCGAAGCCATGACCTAAGATGCCGCTTGGTTTCAGCATTTTATAATCGGGATGAAAAAAGCGTTCCGATATGCCCGTTTGATAAAAGCTGAGTCCTATATATAGCACATAGGCTGACACAGTGGCAACTATCAGCACCAAAATCAAAATAAAAAGACGATGAACTGTTTTCGACATAAAATGGTAATTTAAGAGAGAAATATTTAAGCGGCTAAATTAATAAAGATTGTGAATATACAAGCAAAAAATCACGCAAAGTTACACATAATTGTTTTAAATTATCTCTATACCTTGAAAAATATTTATTTCGCCTCCTTTTTAGGGTTAAAATGCGTTTCAAAATTATGTTTGTATATGCGTAATTCTTCTAGTCATGGAGTGATATGTTATTTTTTATTTCAACAAAAATGCAATTTATTACTTCATCTGTTCAGTTGTATAGATGTTTTATAGGCATAACAAATTGATTTATATCAACATTACAATTAACAATACGATGTTGATAAATATAAATATTAATTGTCGGGACTACTATATTTATGAGTACTTTTGTTTCATTAAAATCAATACTAAAATAAATTATTTATTTAACAACCAAAAAATGTAAAACAATGACAGAAATTAATTCAAACCCTTCCGTTATTGCCATTCTTGGAGTACCAAAAGAGCCAATACACGTTCCAGGAGGAATTATTACCATGGGCAACACCCTGAAAGCTATTCTAACAAGTGGTGACGACTTGATAGAAACTACCGTAATAACCACCCAACAAGGTCGTGTCACTAGTCTCAACACCAAGCAAAGCAATATGGAAAATGGTCCGGCTGACAAAAAAGAGCAACGGGACCTACAATATGGTTTATGTTTTGGAGATCATCAATCCAACATGGCAATTATTCAGATAGCAGCTAATAATTTGCATGACCCTATTGCTGCTGCTGCATTAATAATTAGAAATGGATATGATATCAAGAAACAAGCTGTTACACCGGCAAATCCTGACATCAGTATTAAGAACAAGAAAAATGTATCGGGCACCATCATCGCTAAAGTAAAAAGCCCCAATACAAATAAAAGATTCTCTATTGATTGGGATTATAGCACGGATAATGGTGTTACATGGATACATAGCCATTCGACAGCCATGTGTCAAAGAGAAATATCAGGTATCAACTCAGGAGCGCATGTCATGGTGCGTGCACGGTTTATCATCAGCACTGATTTGCCTTTGGATTGGATGATATCGAATACTGTAACCGTATCCTAACTCCGGATGTCGTTCCTCTAACATCAGATGAACGAAAACTCATGTAGATAAACGGAAAAGATACATTGGAGGTGGCTAAAAGCATGCCGGCTTCGCCCAGGACAACAATTGCTTCGCCCAGGACAACAATTGCTACACCTAGGACCACAATTGCTACACCCAGGACCACAATTGCTACGCCCAGGACCACAATTGCTACGCCCAGGACCACAATTGCTACACCCAGGACCACAATGGCTACGCCCAGGACCACAATTGCTACGCCCAGGACCACAATGGCTACGCCCAGGACCACAATGGCTACACCCAGGACCACAATGGCTACACCCAGGACAACAATTGCTACACCCAGAACAACAATTGCTACACCCAGGACCACAATGGCTTTAGCCAGCATAGTTTTGACGACCTCCGATAAAATCTTGCCAACTTTGAATCAATTGTTTATGCAATTGTGATTTATTTTTTATCTTTGCGGAAATATTGTTTGGCATGAAAAAGAAAAAGAGTTTACATTTGGACTGCAGTAATAAATAAGTTATCGGTAATTAAAACAATGAAAATTTTAAATATAATATTAAAGGTTATATCACTGACACCATTAATTGGACTCATTCCTCTTTATTATATTTGGTCACTTGAAACATATTATGTAAAGGCAACTGAACAAAGATTGGGCCTTTGTATTGTTTATCACGATCCTAAAATATATTCCTTCCATGATTTTGTAGGTATTTGCCTTATTATAACTTCTTTTTTATGTATACCTGCTTTAATATCGACAATTATTGGAATAGTGTTGACAATTAAAAGCGAAAAGAAAATCTTAATCAAGAATTTGTTATTTTACTTAGCACCTTTGATACTATTTATTATTTTGTTATTGAATATTTTGAATTTATCCCATACTAACTTTGAAAACCCCTTTACAGCATTAAGTTGGTTTCTGGATTAATAATAAAGAATATAGAAATAAAAGAATCACTAAAAACAAAAACAACATACCTATAATTGAGTAGACAGCTCACCCAGTAGTTAGCTGACGGAGTGCATCTCTCACATCCGTTGTGCCAAAGTTTGCATCCTTCCATCCTACCCAATCAACTAAATTAACCAATCAACTCAATCAACCAACCCCCCATTTTTCATTATTCATTTTTCATTAATATCTCCCATTCCTCTCCGCTCACAACAATATATCCCCCCCTAAACCTTCTTCGGAGCCAAAAACTTATTGAACAACAACAATCCAATGATGGTTACAACGCCAATCAAACTGAAGATAAACCACAACGCGGCAGGATTTTTGAGCGTATCCACAAAATAAACATAGAGATGCGCCCCTAATATGCCACCGATGCCGCTGCCAATCACGCCATAGAGGAAAGAATAGCCCAGATAGAGCGCTTTTTTGTCCTCGGGCGCAATAAGTCCGACGTAGGAGATGAATTTAGGATGCGCGGTCATTTCGCCCACCGAGAAAATAATCATCCCCGCGATGAACACCCATGCATTGGGCGACAAAGCCAGGATTCCCATGCCGATGGTGCCCATGGTGATGCCGACAATCATTGTCGGCAGGGCTTTGGTATGCTTCACAATGCTCGAAACCAGGATTTGCAACAATATAATAGTGCCTGCATTGATGACGGTGACGTGCTCCGCCTCAAATTTCCACTGTGGATTTTCCATAAAGAGTCGGAGAAACCCATTGACGAAGTTGTTCACGGGCGTCATGTCCATATATTCGCTCAAATACCACAACACGGTGTCGAACATTTGGAAATACAGTATCCAAAAGCCCGAATAGATGACAATCATGAGGATGAAACGATAATCTTTGAGCACCAAAACGGCTTCTTTGAGGATGGTAGCGAAGCTTTTGGTGTTGGCGGGCTTGGCGGGTTCTTTATAAATGAAGATATTGAGCAAGAGCATGGAGCCTGTGCCGATGGCTGCCATCAAAAAGATGTAGGACCAGTTGATTTCTTTGAGATAGGGGATAAGAAACAAAGGAAAGATGAAAGCGCCGAGGTTGATTGACCAATAGTAGATGCCAAAACCGAGGGAGGAGTTGCCTTGGTCGGTGCTTCGGGCGATGGTTCCTGAGATGATGGGCTTGAAAAAGCCTGCGCCCGTCACCATCAGCAACAAACTCATGAAAACTAAAGCATAATCGGTGCACAAACTCGTGAGAAAGTAGCCCGCACTCATGACGATGAAGGCGAAGGTGAGCGTTTTTTTGTATCCATAACGGTCAGCCACAGCGCCCGAGATGATGGGCAGCAAATAAAGTAAGGGCGTGATGGTGGATTTGATAACGCCGACACTTTCTTTAGAGAAACCCAACCCGCCATGTTTGGTGCTGAGCACTAAATAGACCGATAAGACCGACATGACGCCATAATAGGAGCCGCGCTCGAAGAATTCCATCGTGATGACGGTCCAAAAGTTACGCGGGAAACTTCGGAAGCCTGATTTTTTAGTGCTTGGTGTCTGTTTGTTTTCGTTCATGTATAAATGTATAGTTGTAAGATAATTGATATGTTTAGCGGCTATCCTATCATTACTTATATAGTGAAATGAGGAGAGGCGAGCCGGAAAGCTTGGTGCAAAAGTACAAAAAATTGGCAAAGCGGAGTAGGCTTAATTTGGGAAATGCGCAATAATATTTATGAAAGTGTTGCTGTGATAGTAAAAATACGTATTTTTGTGCAGGAATTCAAATCATTTAAAAACAATAAATATTAATCATTAAAATTAGACTATGAAAAGATTATTCATTGCATTAGCATTGACATGTATGCTTACACTAGGGCTGCAAACGAACAGCCGAGCGTGTACAAATTTTATCATCACCAAAGGAGCTTCGGCAGATGGTTCGGTGATGATTACCTATGCCGCAGACTCACACACACTGTATGGAGAGCTGTATTTCAGACCGGCAAAAGATTATCCACAAGGCACGATGATGGATATTTATGAATGGGACACAGGTAAATATTTAGGCAAGATTAAACAAGCTTTGCACACCTATTCAGTGGTTGGCAACATGAACGAATATCAGGTGGCGATAGGGGAAACCACGTATGGCGGCAGAGAAGAACTGCTGGACACCACCGCTAAAGTGGATTATGGCAGTTTGATGTATTTGGCGCTTCAACGTGCTAAAACGGCTCGCGAAGCCATCAAAGTGATGGGCGATTTGGTTGCTGAATATGGCTATGCCAGCGAAGGCGAGTCGTTTTCGGTGAGCGATCAGAACGAAGCATGGATATTGGAGATGATAGGCAAGGGTTCGAATAACAGAGGCGCTGTTTGGGTGGCACGTCGTATCCCTGATGGGTATATATCGGGTCATGCGAATCAAGCACGTATCACCACTTTCCCTTTGAATGACCCTGAAAATTGTATGTATGCCAAGGATGTGATTTCTTTTGCTCGCGAAAAAGGATATTTTAAAGGAGAAGATAAAGATTTTAGCTTTTCGGATACCTATAATCCTTTGGGCTTTGAAGGTGCCCGCTTTTGCGAAGCACGGGTGTGGTCTGCTTTCAATCGGGTGAATAAAGATATGGGGAAATATGTGGATTATGCCATGGGCGAAAATCTGAAAAACAGGATGCCATTATGGATTAAACCCGATAAAAAACTAACGGTGTATGATGTGATGGAATTGATGCGCGATCATTATGAAGGAACACCTATGGATATGACGAAAGATTATGGTGCAGGTCCTTATGACTGTCCTTATCGTTGGAGACCACTGACCTGGAAGGTGGATGGCGTTCAATACTTCAATGAAAGAGCCACTTCAACACAACAGACGGGATTTTCCTTTGTTGCTCAAAGTCGTGCGTGGTTGCCTGCTCCTATAGGTGGCGTTTTTTGGTTTGGTGTGGACGATACCTACAGTACAGTGTATGCTCCTATGTATTGCGGTATCACTGCGGTTCCCGAATCTTACAAAGAAGGCAACGGCGATATGATGACGTTTAAAGATAACACCGTTTTCTGGGTGTTCAATCAGGTGTCGAACTTTGCTTACACACGCTATAAAGAAATGATTCCTGAGATACGCCTTGTGCAGAAAGAATTGGAAACGAAGTTTATTCAAGAACAAGTGCCAACTATTGATAAAAAAGCAGAAGAACTCTATAAAAAATCACCAAAGAAAGCCGTCGAGATGCTAACTACATATTCAACCAATACAGGTCAAGATGTTGTGAAACGTTGGAAGGAGCTGTATGGATATCTCTTCACAAAATATATGGATGGCAACATCAAAACCAAAGGAAAAACCAAAGAAACTTCGAAGGTGAAACAACCGGGTTATGGGGACGAATGGTATTGGACCTTGGTGAAGGAAACTCGTAACAAATTCAAAGTTATCGAAGATCCTAAGGAAAAATAAAGATTCAAATCAAAAGCAGCCGCACCATTAGCGGCTGTTTTTTAATACAAACAAATGCCTCTTCTTTCTTTACAGGATTTAAGTGTTGATTTCTCAACCGAAAACGGAATAATACATGCCGTCTCGGGTATTTCCTTTTCTTTGGAAGCAGGAAAGACCATCGGCATCGTAGGGGAGTCGGGTTCGGGGAAGTCGGTGACGTCTTTGGCTTTGATGGGTTTGTTGCCCGCAGGCATATCGAAGGTAGTGGCAGGAAGTGCTCTATTTACGCATAAAGACGGACATCAAGCCGACTTGTTTTCATTGTCGGAGAAGCAGCAGCAACAGATACGCGGCAATGAAATTGCGATGATATTTCAAGAGCCGATGACAAGCTTGAATCCCGTGTATAAATGCGGTCGTCAGGTGGCAGAAGCCATCAAACTGCATCAGCATCTCAACAAAACAGCCTTGAAAGAACAGGTGTTGCATTGGTTTCGGGAAGTGAAACTGCCCGACCCTGAGAAAGCGTATCAATCTTATCCCCACGAACTGTCGGGAGGGCAACGGCAACGCGTGATGATTGCCATGGCGATGTCGTGCAAGCCGTCTTTGCTCATAGCCGACGAACCTACGACGGCTTTGGATGTTACGGTGCAGAAAAATATATTGGAGTTGATGAAACGTTTGCAAGAAAAATATGCGATGTCTATCATTTTTATTTCGCATGATTTGGGCGTGATAGCCGAAATTGCCGATGAGGTGTTGGTGGTCTATAAAGGCAATGTGGTGGAACAAGGCGCAGTGGGCAATCTGTTCAAGAACCCGCAACATCCCTACACCCAAGGGCTGTTGGCATGTCGTCCGAAGTTGGATGTGCGCTACACGAGTTTGCCCACGGTGGATAGTTTCATGAACGATGGCGCGAAACATAGCCCGCATATCATCACGAAGGAGGAGCGCCAAAAGGATTTGGAGCGCATCTTCAAGTTTCCGCCGATGTTGGAAGTGACGCATCTGAAGACCTATTTCAAACTCCATAGCAACATGTTTTCTCGTGCTCAAAAGGAGTTTAAGGCGGTGGATGATGTCAGTTTCACCATACATCCCGGCGAGACCTTGGGTTTGGTGGGCGAGTCGGGTTGTGGCAAAACGAGTTTGGGGCGCACGGTGCTGCGATTGATTGAACCTACGGAAGGCAAGATCGTGTTTTTCGGCAAGGAGATATCCGCCTATTCGCGCGAGAAACTGCGCAAGACGCGCAAAGATATTCAAATCATTTTTCAAGACCCTTATTCGTCGCTCAATCCGCGCTTGACCGTGGGGGCAGCCATCACCGAAGCTATGCGCATACATCGCATCGGCAACAGCGCCACAGAGCGCAAACAATTGTGCTGCGAATTGCTGGCAGAGGTGAATCTGGATGTGGGTTTCTTTCATCGCTATCCTCACGAACTGTCGGGCGGACAGCGGCAACGGATTTGCATCGCACGGGCTTTGGCATTGAAACCCAAGTTTATCATCTGCGACGAATCGGTGTCGGCTTTGGATGTGTCGGTGCAGGCTCAGGTGTTGAATTTGCTGAATAAGCTGAAGGCAGAATATGGTTTTTCGGTGATATTTATTTCCCACGATATGTCGGTGGTGAAATACATGTCGGACAGGATGATGGTGATGAAAAATGGCAAGATAGTGGAATATGGTGACCCCGACGACATCTGCAACGCACCCCAAACGGCTTATACAAAGCAGTTGATAGATTCGATTCCGAAGGGGTTGTAGGAGGAGGAAGTACTTAAAGTGCCTAAAGTACTTGGAGTATTTAAAGTGCCTAAAGTATTTGAAGTGCATTGTGGAGAATCTTATTATAGGCAAAGTCTTATTTGATAATCTTGATGGTGATGGAACTTACCGCTGGATGGGTTGTTTAGTTATAATTTAACTTTTATCCGGCAGGAAAGTATAAATTTCATGTAACATATTAATTATGTTGATGGTAATCGTTTTGCGATATGCGATTTAATTTTTAATGGATACGATTCGACCACTTCTAAATGCGATTCGACCACTTCGAAATGCGATTCGGCTACTTCGAAATGTGTTTCGACCACTTCGAAATGCGATTCGACTGCTTCGAAATACGATTCGACTACTTCGATACGCGATTCGACCACTTCGGTATATAAATTTATTAGATTGACATGCGAATATATTTGATTGATATGCGATAACTGTATATCTATATAAATAAAAAGATTTTCATCGTTATTAGATGTTTATTTTATAAGATAAATATATTTGTCCTGTATAAATCCGATATTATATTTGTTATATATCTCTCAATATGTTTATATAAAAAATAGTTGTGTGCGAATAGACTCCAATCCATCCCGATACTTCGTGTGCGGGACAGGTTGAAAAGGAGCTATAATAGGGCGGGATGCAATAATCTTCGCACAATAGGTGCCGTATGCATTATTATATTTCGCCCCTAAAGGGGCTTGGGAGCGTGTGGGGATGGGGTTTTACCCCGACATTCATGTCGGGACTATCATATTAAGCCCTTACAGGGCTAAAAATGAATAGGGCGTATGCAATATCCCGACACGGCGTGTACGGCACAGGCTGCCCCTACATGGCGTATGAATAATTGGCGGGATGAATGGTTTGGTTTATTAAGAGTCCAAGGGATAGCTAGGTGGCACGCGCGCAAGGGATTGGATCGGAAAGCCCACAGGGGCGTTATTCAGCCCCGAGGACTTGGAGAGGAAAGCCCGACCCCGACAATTTCTTGTCGGGGATGCGCCCAAAGAAAAATCCAAATCCCAAGATCCAAATACCAAAATCCAAGGATTCTAAAACTGTATTAACGCCTAAAAGTCCATCTCTTTAATCACCCTCGGAAAATGTTCATACTCCAAAGCATGGACTTTGGCGGCGATGGTGTCGGGGGTGGTTTGTGGGGTGAGGGGGCAGCGTGCCTGAAAGATAATGGCGCCTTCGTCGTAGTGTTCGTTGACAAAATGGTGGGTGATGCCTGTTTCGGGTTCTTTGGCAGCCTCAACCGGCTGGTGAACCGCGGCGCCATACATAATCTTATTCCCAATATGGATTATGCCTCGCATCTTTATTCCATTGATTCCACGAAAATTTCTGAGAGGATTTTGATACTTCTAGCACTTCTGCCGAGCCTAAATACATGGACCCATTGAACAAAACGGGTTGACCATCAGTAGCGCTTTTCTTTTGCTGTATCGTTTGCGAAGCTCCTGTATTCATGTCATAAGAGATGATATCGCCTGATTGGGAGGCTATGATGACCTTCTCATTTGCCACGATGGGTATCTGACTAGGATTTGTTTTGATGGTTTGCTGCCACAACATCTCTTCGGAGGTGGCATCGAAAGCAGTCACTTTTGTGCTGTCGAGCAGTAACACAACTTTATTTTTATACACGATAGGATGTGCCCCGTTGAAATTCATTTGAGCATAGCAACTATGATCTTCCGGTATGGTTCGAGGCGCAAGTGGCGTGGTGTATTTTTTCTTGATTTGCAAGGTCTTTCGGTCTAAAACCACCAGTTGTTCTTTGCCGTTTACGGAGGCAGTGATATAGATATTATCGCGGGTTACAGTAGGGGAGGAAATGGCTTTGACGGTATGGGAAGAGATTTTCGGCTTGCCCGATGATTTATCAAACACATAATAACTCCCGCTTTGGGAGGCTATGTGAACCTCGCCGCCCTCCACCACAGGACAAGCAATCACCTCATTATCTAGCCAGTTGATCCAATTCATTTTGCCGGTGTGCAAATCGAAACTCGTCACCACAAAAGATTCTCCTTTATTCTGAGGATTGGCACCGCCATTGTTATAGACCACATACACACTATTGCTGTCTGCCGAAGGCGTTGAATAGATGGTGCCTGCGAGCCATTTGCTCCACAACAGTTTGCCTGTGGAGGCTTGCAACGCATACAAGGTGCAGGAATAGGTGTTTATCAGCAAAACTCCGTTCAGATACACTGCCGGAGATGTCCCCGATTCTCCCAACTCTACTCCCCAGAGATATTGCCCCGTGGTGGCTTCCAAACAATAAAAATTTGGAGAATAAAAGCCTTGTTGGGTAAACAGTTTGTTTTCGGCAATAGTGGGCGTGCCAACAGGACCTGACGTAGCAAAATCAACATCAAAACCCACGTCGGTTTTCTTTAGATAATTGGTGGGTTTCGGCGCCGGACGAACAGGCGTTTCAGCATGATTCACCACAAATCCTTTTTCATTCAGGTGGCGTTCTGCCATCATTTTTTCTATGGTTTTCGAGCCGCGATATCTTGTGGTTTCCGAGGCTGTGGTAAAGCCTTTCGTATCCTTGGCTTCCAACAAATGTACGCCTTGCTCGTATCGCAAATTGATAAGATAGTTTGTGCCTTTTTGAAGCATGAACTTACAAACTCCCTGCGCATCCGTGCGACCTTCATACACTCTTTTCCCGTTCACATCACACAAATACACCACCTCATCCGCCAAGGGATTATCCTCATAATCCTTCAAGCTGATGGTGAACAACAAGTGGGTGGAAGTGCCTTCGGTTTGGGTGATTTGTTTTTGGAGGATAGTGTCGCCTTTGGTGGTTTCGTTCACATTGGTTTTTTCATAGTAAACGGTCTGTTGATACTCAAAATTGGGATGATTGGGCAAGGTGAATCTTTGCAACGCTTGGGTGCCTGCCACATCAATTTCATACTCATAACTCATGGGCACATAAAAAACACCCACTCCAACGGCATTGGTTGTGGTTTGATATTTGGTTTTGTTTTTAGTATCCACCAGTTCGAGCTTCACGTCGGGAACTTTTGTCTTATCATTTCTTAAAACTTCGAGCGTCACTTTTGCCACATTGGGCTGCCCTTTCAGTGCCAAAGCCGCCACGTTTTTAAATTGGATTCCTGTCCGATTGGCAGCCTGCCATTCAAATACTTTTTCGGGGTCGTAGGTAACCGTATGTCTGCTTTTTCCTGTCACACCCTCTACCAATTCAAAGGTTTTCACATCTTTCAAGTTGAGATAACTGAAGGTATAAACTCCCGCTTCGGTCAACACGAAATCAACACTGCCGTTTTCGTCGGTTTTTGCCTTCAATAGTATATTTTTTTCTTTGTTTTGAGCCGTTGCCTCCACATTTTTCAACGGCAGATTATGAACATCCATGATACGCAACGAATAGGTGACTTGACCAAACACGGCTATATGGCAACAATATAGCAAGGCTAATGCGATTATCTTTTTCATAACAATAATTTATAAAGATAAAACGAAATTTAAACTGCTAATATTGCAGTGCTCTTGTTTTAGGGTTGATTATCTAGTGAAGAAGGGGGATTGTTTTATTGTTGATTGGTTGTATGGTTGGAGGGCTGATTTAGGCTAGAGCTTGTAGGATAGAGGGGATAGATTTTGGAAGTATTGGCGAACTTTAGCTTTAGGCGTGTAATAATTTGGCACTTCTTGTCAAAAGTTTTTTTGCTGTATTGATTTGTTGTTAGTTTTGAAAAAATAGGTTCACCCAAAAGACAATATTGAAGCTATCACATTTCGCCTTAAATATTCTATTTTTTATGTGCTATTAAGAATTGACTCTAATACTTTATAGAATGGAAATTCATTATAATATTCATTGAGTAGCTTTGAGGGTATTTCTGAGAGAATTTATTAAAATATACAAAGTTCACAAGCACATACAGTTTGGATTTTCATAAAGTTACTATCCTACATGAGGGTAGGATTAGCCTTACTGCAATTTCAGAGTTCCCCTACAAGGATTTCAGCAAAATCTTACACCAAATATTATGGCTTCATCGTACTTTTGCACAAATTTAACAAACAATAATCTAGCATTTTAAGTGAAAGCAAAACCGTAGGTTTTAAATGAAGTGATAAGCATTTGATGCGACCTTATATTTGCTTAGATTTGATTTTTTTCTCAGGTGATAGTTTATACAATCAATGAAAATTATTTTTTTTCTAAAAACTCTGAATTAATTAAAAATCAAATGTTTCAGGTTAATCGTTTAAACAAAAAGAATTACAAAAGTATTGAGTAAAAAAATAAGCACCTACAAAAAAAATTATGGTTGCGATGAACACATATAAACGTATTTTTTTATCTTGGTTTTTACCAAGCGTTTTGTTGTTATACGTCAACTTTTGTTTGGCTCAACCCGCACTTCCTCAACACCAAAGTAGTCCCAACGCAATTTCAACAAATGCATGTGCAACAATTTTAGAAGTATTAGTACTAACAGAAACTTCGGCATTGCATTTTGGCACTATGACAGTTCCTGCATCAGCCGCAATAGTCAAATTATCTGCTTTAGGGAATAGAAGTGTGGAATTTGGAAGTGGTGCAATTTCATTGTTATCTCAGTCGCCTTATGCCGCAGTGGCTGCTTATACTGTTACAGGCTCTTCCTTGGCAAGTTATATGATTTTCTTGCCAAATTCTGATATAATAATAAAAAATGCTTCATTAGATGAAATGGTCGTTAATTCCTTTACTAGTTCAAAACCCTTAAATATTGGCTCCCTTTCGGCTAATGGAGTAGATAATTTTACGGTTGGAGCAAGTTTACATTTGGGACCAAATCAGGCACCTGGAGTTTATGAGGGGACTTTTAATGTTACTGTAAATTACAACTAACAATAATATCTTGACATGGATTTAGGAACAAGATCAATCATTCGCTATTTTCAGAGCGCTCTATTTTTTTGAATAGTAAAACAATTTATGACAAAGAGTGCCATCAGTGTTTTTTAGATATATAAAGAGTATTTGAGAATCAGCTATTAAATTGATCTTATTTTTAGTTTCGCTTGCTAAACTCTGTTGTAATAGCAATCGTCCCAGCATATCGTACACTTTAACTTCTGTGTCTTTGTCAATCAAAGTAAGGTCAACAATCAATTGATTTCCATCAGTGTAAATATTTGCAGGCAGTTGCCCTTTAGCATGAATATAATCAGGTTGGAAATACAAAACAAAACGATTTGCATCATCCGATGTTGAGGCACTAAAGTTATAAGTTGTTGTAGTTTTCATGTTTTGAATGTAATTCGTTTGACGATCTTCAAGCAGAACAGTTTTAAAGTTGTTTGGATCGAAATTGCAATTGATGGTATAACTACCATTTATTCCTGAAATAAAGCTAACAGGTACAACCGGATTTTCTTGGGGGGATGTAAAATAACGAACAGATAATGTATCGGCTTGGGTGCGCATATATAGGCTTGGCGCCGTCAACACCGTACTAAACAGTTTTAGTGCGCCTTTTTCATTTTCTGAATACCCAAAATTTAGTCGAATCTCATCCGAACCATAACTAGCATCAGAGGTAACGCTAAGGCTTAATCTGTTGACATCCTGTTCTGTTCCTTTAAACCAGGTTGCGGCGCTATGAGCACGCAAAGTGTTATCCATGCCTAAAGTGCTGTTTGAGGCTGCTCTCACAAAGTAAGCTTGCATCGGTGCTATATATCTATTTACGGAATTTGTGCCTACACCATCGGCATCAGCTGAATTATATACCCCATAATTATTCACACCCGAATTCCAAATCCACATATCATTACCACCGCCATTGCTAACTAATCCTGAACGCGCCCAACCTGAAGCAGCATACCAATCAATAGTGGAAGGGTACGGATTGCCAACGAGATTGAAGCCATTAAGACAACAATTGCTGCTACTAGCAGTAATATTGTAATTTATGGAGCCATTATTTAAAGCTCCTGCAAACTTTTTTGTTGGATTAGGAGCTTGTACAGCATAAAGATAACCTTGCCCTACAATAAAATTAGTTCCGGGATTTATGGTATTCCAACTCGGGTTGAGTTTAAAGATCCAACTAGCGGTAGGTTCATTCCATAAATACATATCATATCCGGTGCCATTGGGATATGTGCCTGAAGGCAACCATGCATCACTATTGCCTTGATTTTCATTAATATCTTGAGCTGCTACAGGTGAAGAAAGAAAATGCCATGATTCTATAGTACCAGAAATGTAACGATGAACCGTGGCAGGCACATTGTACGTATTATGCAAGAGCGATGCAGTTCCGGTTGTATCTGATTTTAATATGAAACCGGAGGTACCTGCAGAATTAGTAATTGTACCTGTAGAGGTAAGGTCTTTTCCTGCAGCAACTGCAAACGATTTTCCGGAATTAATAACGAGGTTATTATTAATAGTGAAATTAGTATGTAAGGTGACACCGCTGCTATTATCAATAGTTAGGTTATAAATAGCATCGTTAAAATATCTACTGCCATCAATGGTTTGTGCTGAAGCTGCTCCATATATTATAGTAGGTGAGTTAGTCACTGCATCTAATAATCCTGAGATGGCTGCGAGGGTGTTCAACAAACGCAGGGTTCCATTTATGGTTAAATTGTTTGGGTTGTTCACTGTCAGGTTGTACACCTCGTTATTATAAAAAGCTCCTGTTGGAATAGATTGTGCTGTGTTACCGGCAAACTCGACAGTAGAATTGCTTGAAGAAGCATCAATTTGAGCCCCATTTGTAAAGTTCAAATCTCCTTTCACTGTGAGTTTAAACCCATTTGTAAGCATGCGATACGTTGATTGATTATTGTAAATTTGGGTTACCGAACGATTTTGATCCATTTGGCAATGATTGAGTGGAGCATCATCAAAAACTATAATGGCATCCACAGGAGGCACCTCGTTTCCTGTCCAATTATTTGCTGTGTTCCAATCGCTACTTATTGTCCCTTTCCATTTATTTACAAATACACGCTCCCATGCTCCCAAAGTAGGATAATGCCTAATGCTAGAACCATAATCGGTTGTGATGCCTGTTCCTGCTACACCATTCATGTCAAAACTAAGTTTGTAATCGAGAGCATCCATTGAACCAGCATTGGTAAAAGCAGGATTAATGCTCGTGCTATTGACATCTTGCCCCGTAGCTGTTTTCCATAAAGCCAAAGTTGTTTTGTCCGACGATAAAAAGCCAAGTACTCCATTGGTGCCTGTCGTGAAATAATCGTTAAACTCAATAGTCAAACCGGTTGTTCCTGCTAAATAAATAGCATAGTGTTTCCCGGTTGTTCCCCCCGAACGAGCATTAAATAAAATATTATTTCTATAATTACGAGTTGAAGTATTGTATGCATTCCGCAAACAAGCAGTTGATGAAGTTGTTCCTGAAGAAACACTACCACCTATATAAATAGAATTAAAATAAATACTACTATTATTTGAAGCAGCACTTGCATCCCAAATTCCATAAACTTTATAACCATTTGTTATCCCAACACCTATGTTGATAATATTGTTTGCCACAGTGGTTAATCCACCATTTAATACAATGCCCTCCAGGTCACAGTTTGTATTTGTAGAAGCAATTGAAATACTATGAATAAAGTTTTTGGAAACGGCATTTGTACCGGAATTTGGTCCTGCATAATATATCCCGAAGGCTATCGCCAAAGACGTTGAATTTATATTAGATAAGTTGTAGATAGTATTTCCTGTAACAGTTTGAGTTGTACCATCAAGAATTGCTGATTGAGAAATACCAATTATTGAAGCTGTTGCTCCACCACCCGTTTGTCCACTTGCTGTGATAATATTTCTTATTGTATTGTTTTGAATAGTATTTGACCCATAAGTAGTAGAAATTGGTCTAGTTCGTGATGAACCATTGGTTCCATTATACGAATTAGTAAGATTAGCAATTGTATTGTCGGTTATAATGGTTGTTCCGCTAGCGCCACTGTATAATCCATATAAATCTTGTTTTTGGAGCGCAAGGGTTGCTGCCGAACTTGTGTGAATACTATTTGGAGTAGTTAGGCTTCCTAATAAGTTGTTACTAATTGTGGTGGTGCCGGATGCGCCTCTGTTATATACCGTTTCAAATCCATGTGAATAGGTACTAGAACCTACTGTTGTAATAGAACCAATATTATTATTAGAAATCGTTACAGTTCCAATACTATTGTTTATCATGGCATGAGAAGTAGAATAGTTATTTGATTGACCATCAAAAACAACATTGGGAGCAACTAAGTATCCACTACCTCCATAAGTAACCGTAATCATCGTTACAACACCACCGCTAATAGTAGCAGTAGGCGCAGTACCGCCCGTAGTAGGTGCCGTAAAAGTTATTAAAGGAGCTGTTGTATAGCCGCTTCCGCCCCCGATAAGAGAAATTGTATTATTAACTATACCACCGGTAATCGTTGTGGTTGCTGCAGGGAGTGGAGTAGTTACGACTATTGAATTAATCCCTGTTGTAGCTCCTATTGTATTACCTGTAACGTTTACATCTCCGGAATTAATAAACATGCCATCCCAGGGATTATCTTCGACACTAGTATAACTGATGTTTTGTATGATGTTATTTTGCACGGTGCTTGCGATACCATTTCCTCCATTAATCCAAATACCACAAAAATAATGTGTAGTACTAGCAATGACAGTGAAAGGCAACCCTGCACACATAGGGGCACTACCGCCAATATAATTTCCACTAACAAGAGTGAATTCGTTGGTAGTGACACGAATGGGCTGATAGGAATAAGCACCTGTTGGAACGAATGTGGTTGTTTCGTAAAAACTATTATTGGAGATAGTCGAATTGTTTGTATATCCAGCAAGTAGAATACCGTTTGAAGAAGAACCGGGATTTAAGTAGTCGTAGATATTATTATTACTAATAATGATTCCACTATTTTCACGTCCAACTGATCCATACGAATAAATTGCATTGATTGGACGTCCTGAGACGCTACTGGTAATATTGTTGTGATCAATAAGGTTTCCTATGTTTCCATTGCCACTTGAGGAGGTTGTAAAAAAGATAACAGCATTTGAACTATTAGTTTGAGAGCCTTTAATAGTACAATACTTTATAGTATTATTTGTTGCAGAGTTATAGAATCGAATGGTCACAGCAGAAGTTCCAGTATTGGTATTGCTGATGATCATATCATTTGAAGAACCAGAAGCCCCAACCCTACCGTCAATGGTAGTATTTGAAGCCCCGTTAAAATCAACAACAGGTGAATTTATATTTCCTGTAATCGTAATTCCTGTAACGGTAGGATAAATGTTTACGGAGCTATAACTAGAAGTTCCTCCTGCACCCGTATATCCGGTTTGATATAGTGTTGCTGAGGCTGTTTCAGTAGTATTTGCCTTAATTCTTATCTCAATAGCGCCTGTATGTGTTCCATTGTTGATTTTATCGAAAGCACCTTTTAAGGTAATGTAGCTAGATTGGAATACATTTGCGATGTAAACATCCACATTCAAATTGAGGGGTACTTCATAAGCACCCATTGTGGGAGTACCTGCTCTGCTAACAGAAGCATAATCGGTCGCAACTGCACTTAGATATGTCCCCGCTAATGTGTAAATAGTAGGGATGTAATTGGCAGCTGAGCTGCCTCCGGCATTTGCAAAGCTTGGATAAATTGCCATACTATAGGCATCAAAGCCTGTTATTAGTGGCAATGACGGCACATCAAGGCTGTTGTAATATCCTAAAACACCTCCCGTTCCTGATGCATAATAATCATTAAAATCTAAAGTCAATAAAGAACTAACGGTATAGTTAAAGTAAGCAGCATAATGCAAACTCGATCCACCCGCGGTAGAACGGGCATTTTCAAAAATATTATTTCTGATATTACGAGTGTTTGCAGATGAATTACTGTATAAACAGTATGATTTATTCGTTATGCCCACACCTAAACTTCCTCCAATATATAATGAATTAAAATAGAAATTGCAGGTTTGTGAGGCTGTACCTAGATCATAGATACCATAAATGGTTGTTGCAGAATTTCCACCGAGGCTGATGATATTATTTGAATACGTTACAACACCTGCATTTATTTTTATCCCATACAAATTTGCCGCAGTAGTAGCAGCATTGACCGACAAGTTATGAATAAAATTACGCGAAACCGTATTGGCACCTGTACTACCGGTAAAATACATTCCAATTACACTTCCGGTAAACGAAGCGTTAGTATTTGATAAGTTATATATGGTATTTCCAGTTACGGTTTTAATACTTCCAACATCAGTTAACGAAATTCCACATACAGAGGCAGTATTGTCTGAAGCGATATTTGCATTGGCATTAGTTAAATCGTGGATGGTATTGTTCGAAATGGTGTTGGTACCTGAAGATTCAATACCATCAACTACTCCTGTTGAGTTATTGGTTGACCCATTATGTAAATTGGCTATAATATTGCTGTTAATGGTAAGGCTTCCACCCCCAATATTATATATTCCAATAACAGTTTGCGTGTTGGCAGTACTTGTTGAGTTTATTTGAATACTATTGGCTGTGCTGCTACTTCCTATTACATTATTATATATGTTTGTATTGCCACCGCTTGTTCTACTTATCCCATAAAAATTGTTTGCGTATGTTCCATCTGTATTTGTTACTGTAATCGAACCAATACTATTATTTTGACAATCGGTGGTGCCGGCAGTTTTTATGCCATACACATTTGCTCCGTTGCCTCCATTTCCAATGACTATAGAGCCTGTTCCGCTTGCTGATCCAATAGTATTAGCTGTGGTGGTGCCAATATTCAAAGTTCCTGCCTGAATATTAATTCCAGTCCAATCGGCAGCGGCTGAGTTATTCCAAACAAAATTCCGGATGATATTATTTTGAATGCTGCTGGCAGCAGCCGTTCCGACATTTAGATAGATAGCATAAAAAGTATTGTTCTTAGCATTGGTCTTTGTCCAAGCAGAGCCACCACACGCCACAGCGCTTCCTCCAATATAATTATTTGAGATTACAAAACCGGTTCCCGACGAATTTATTAGTATCACATCATATTCAACGTCAGCAACGGGTGCGAATGATGATGTTTCATATAAATTATTCCCTGTTATGGTCCAAGCAATGTTATTTGAAAAAAGATACACCCCATGTGAAGTTACTCCAACAGGTCCGTTATTCAGAAAATCATAGATATTATTATTGCTAATGATGTTTCCGCTATTTTCAAAACCGGTTGATCCTAGTGAAAAAATGGCATTAATTGGTCTGCCGGCTGCATCTTTGGTAATATTGTTATTATCAATAGTATTGCCGTCGTTTCCATTGCCTCCTGTTGCTGTTGAGAAAAGAATCAGACCGCTTGCCGTACTTGTTTCAGCTCCTTTTAAGGTGCAATATTTTACTGTATTGTTTTCTGCAGAGTTAATAAATTGAATAGTGGATGTGGTGGCACTAGTGCTTGTGCTTGTGTTTGTTATAATAAGGTCTTTGGCTACACCGCTTGCATTTACCCTCCCATCAATAGTAATATTATCGGCACCATTTAAACTTATTAGGGGTGCTGTCAGGCTGCCACTTACAGAAACTCCTGTAAGCGTGGGATAAATATTTATCGTGGTGTAGCTTGCACTTCCGGTTCCACTTGCATTCAGCACTGCCGAGGCTGTTTCGGTAGTATTGGCAATGAGTTGCAGGGTGATAGCACCTGTAATACTTCCTGCATTTATGGCATCAAAAGCAAGTTTTAAGGTTGCATAATTGGCACTACCTCCACCAACGGTTTTGGTGGTTTGTGCTTGTAGGGCTTGCACATTTAGAATGGCAATCATTGCCATTGAGCTAAAAAGAATAAATAACTTTTTCATTTTTAAGGATATTTATAAGCACATCAAAATGTATATTTTAGTAGATTAAAGGTACAAAGGTACAAAAGTTTTTTGTTACTATATACTACATCGTATTAAATAAAATGGTATTCACGTTTTTTCTAAAAACAAAAAAATAATAAATCATGTTTAGGCACGAAAGCCCCTGTCTTCCAACATCGTTTATAGTAATCGAAAAATCAGTGAAAACAGCGATGTAAATAATTTTATCCCCCTGCACTGTTTTGGGAAACGATTAGTAAAAAAAACAAATTAGGAAGAACCAAGGATTTGCAGTAAGCTACGCAGAGCAGCGGTTCAAAGTAAAGGTTTCTCTAGCTTGATTTAGGCAGAGCCTGAAAGGATAGAGGGTATGCAGGCAAGGGCTACCAATGAAAGGATAGTCCTAATTTTAATATAACATCTTGAAACTCTCTAGCCCTGAAAGTGCACGATACAGTAACGCAGAGTGAAACCCTGCTTTAATGCGACATCTATGAACTCTATAGTCCTAAAAGGGCATAATATAGTAACGCAGGGTGAAGCCCTGCGGTTCATGTCACAGCTAGAAACTCTTCAGGCCTGAAAGGGCGTAATAAGCTAACGCAGGAAGAAGTTCAGCTTTATTATCCTAGCTTGATTTTCGTTCATTTTTAGCACAGGGCTTACACCCTGTGTTAGTGTCTATCGCCTTTACAGGGCTAGGCTATAGTATTCAAAATTAACTTCTCGGGATAGAGGCGACGGAGGCAGAGGTTACCGCCGAACAGAAAATCAAGCTAATCGTCAGTAATAATAAGTTTTGTAGTGGCTAATGTTTTATTTTTTTGAATCAAACGCATAATATACACTCCACATGATAAATTTTCTCTGTGCAAAATGATGTTCTGACCTGAAATATTATTTAATTGTTTTACATTTTGCCCGAAAATATTATAAATGGTTAATTCAGCACCATTTAATTCTGTATTAAATTGGATCGTTGTTGAGGATTTAAAAGGATTTGGAAATGCATTTATATTGCAATTTTCTTTTCCGTGATTGATATCATTAAAAATCAATCTTCGCGTCAATCTTGTTACTAAGATGTCATAAGTTGAATTTAATGTATTCATCTTAACCCCAACAATTAAAATTTTTCCATCTGATTGCAAAGTAATATCATAAGCAGAATTAGTGGCTGAAGTATAACCAAAAGGAATTCTCACAATTCCGTTGGTAGCAAAAGATGAATCAATTATACCATCTGCAGTAAATTTTTCAACAGTATATTCACTCCCAAAGGCTCCATTGCTAACAATGCCGGTAAGTAATATGCCATCATCCGGTTTTACAAGAAGACATTGACCAACCCTTAGTACACCGTTTCCCCATACATCAGTTATTACTTTGCCACATGCACCAAATGAAGTATCAATAATACCCAAAACGTTGTAACGTAAAAGAATTCTTTGTTCCTTTCCATTTGTAGTAGTTGAGTCAATAGCAACAATAAGCTTGCCATTTGACTGAATATCAATAGAATGTGCAAAACTCATTGACCCCATGCTTCCACTAATTTTACCGCCTACTCCATAATTTATATCTATACTTCCATCCACATTAAGCCTAGCAATTATATAATGCATCAATATAGAATTGGTGTAAGACTGACCTGCAACAACTATTTTTCCGTCATCCTGAATCTTTACTGAATAGCCATATTCGGTATTTCCTGTTGTAAAATGGATAGATGCTATGCCATTTGTCGCAAAAGTACTATCTAAATCACCATTTGTTTTGTATCTTAAAACGGCTAAATCACCATTTAATTCACCACAAGCAACAATTTTTCCGTCGGTTTGAAGAGCAACAGACAAGGCTTCTTTAAAACCCAAACCCAAAGCAGTTAATACAATACCACCGCTACCAAAGCTACTGTCTAAGCTTCCGTTGATATTATATCTTAATAGTGTAATCGCATATTGTTGATTTGACCCTGTTCCATTGGATATCTGCCCAACAACAATTATTTTTTCATCAGGCTGAAGGGTTAAATCAAATCCATTATTTATGTTTGTACCAAAAGCGTTAAGTGTAATTCCGCTTACCCCAAAAGTGGTATCTAAACTACCATTTTGATTATATCTCAAAAGAACAATCCCACTACCGTATGAATTTCCGCTAACTAAAATTTTTCCATCCGGTTGCGTAATAATAGCATTCCCTTCATTATGAACATTTGCAATATCAGTTGTTACAATACCTCCATTACCAAAAGTATTATCTAAACAAATTGATTGTGCGTCAGCAGTTATTGAATAAATAAAGAATGTGCACGAAATTAAGAAATAAACTATTTTTTTCATTTTCAGTCCTCTTCGACAATTTTTGTATCAAAATTAAATGATTATTTTAATGATTAAATAAATTTTTTTGTTCGTCAAAAAAATCTTGATTTCGACATTAGATTTTTTAAAAATTTACCAAACACAGATATCACCACAAAGATAAACATTTTTCCAATCCCCTTCCCCCAAAAAAAATTCCCCCATCAAATATTCTTATGCTCCCATCAAGCAAATATCTCCTCCCATCTAGGAACCTTCTGCTGTCATTCCCTTTATGTTTGGTGTCGTTCCCTTTTTAATTGGTATCATCAAATAAGCTTATGACGCCATAAAATAAGTTTATGATGCCATTAAAGAAGCTTATGACGTCATTCCCTTGTTTGATGGCGCTATAAAAAATTTTAAGACGCCAAAAGATAAGCTTATGACGCCAAAAGACGAGCTTAAGACGCCATAAAAAATTTTATGATGTAATCCCCGTTTTTATGAGGTCATAAAGAAAGCTTTTGATGCCATAAAAAAAGCTTATGGCGCCATAAAAAAGTTTATGATACCATAAAGAAGTTTATGACGTCTAAAAAGAAGCTTATGACGCCATA
>CAIOYH010000155.1 GCA_903862465.1 uncultured bacterium
ATTTTTTAAGTCCGAGCGCGACTCAACTAAGTCCGAGCGCGACTCAAAGTCGCACCCGGACTTTCATATTTAGCCAATATACAGAAATTTTTAATATGAATGTTAATAATTTTCAACTTAGATCCATGAATAATGGTATTTCAGTACAATATTTAGATTTTATGAGGTTGCAGGAAATGAGGTCAAAACCTCAACCTCCACTGTTATCAACTTGGTCTTTGACGAGATGAAATTGACGCTTGACATTACAGTACGGGAAGTTGAAAAGCTGATCGATCTTTTAAAAATTAGGAGCTTGCTCCCTTTTTTTGTTCTGGTTTCTCTTAATGCATCCTTAATACAAAAGAAGCAAAGTGACAGATTATATTTAATTGTATTCAATTAAAAAACATGCATTTAATAATATTCTGAACAAAAAAAAACCTGGCTTGTTTGTAATAATATTACCCCGGTAACATTTCGATTAGCCAACCGAGATTGGAAGCAATAAAGAAGATTCGTAGTGTGTACATATGAGTCGTGCGTAATACAGACTGGCGATAAAACAATAAAGACAATGAATTGAATAAAATCAGGACTTGGATTAATAATTATCTTGACAATTTTCAGTTGTACCTCCGGCAAACAATTGATGAAAAGTTTAACGGAATGTATCGGCTTGATAAGTTTGAATCGTTTGACTCAGTTTCCGGAAAATGGATTACAGCTAACTACAAAATCATTAATGATTCTACAATTGGGCATCATAGAATTTCTGCGACAGAGCCAAAAAATTTTGGAACTACATTGATACGAAGTTTTGAATTTATAAATGATACTTTGATATTAACTGCACAAGAGAACCTGGATAATAAAAAAATGAGGCTAAGATGGGTGAGATTATAATAATGCTTAACAATTATACAAATGATTCAACTAAAATCATTCCCGGTCATGGCCCAATATCATACAAAAATGACCTTATCGCATATAGGAATATGCTTGTAACGATAGTGACGAGGATAAAAAATGGAATTGAGAGTAACCTTTCTATCGAGGGAATAAAAAAACAAAAATGATAGCACCTACTTCCAAAATTCGCTTTGACAAATCGGGCTTTTACTTTATAGGTTTGGTCGGAATTGTATTGTTGGGCTTTTGGCCTTCATACTTTTCTAAAATTTTCAATGGCACTGAAAATTATTCATTTTATTTTCATTTCCATGTGGCAATGATGTCGCTATGGCTTTTAGCATTAATCACTCAACCAATTTTAATTAGAAAAAAGAAACTGGCGGTTCACAAATTCATTGGTAGACTGACATATATACTAATGCCGCTGCTGTTCATTTCCGTCATACTGCTGACACATTTTCGTATTAATGACCACGCACGCATTGTAAACAACCAAAAATTATATGGGCCTCATTTAATGGTTCCATTCAAAGACCTTTTGATATTGGGTACGGCATATATTATTGCTATTGTTTATCGGCATGATATAAATATTCATGCAAGAGCAATGGTTGCTACGGGAATTGTTTTTATTTAACCTGCTCTTGTCAGGTTTATTATCCATAAAATGAAAGACACTAACACAGCGTATTTCTGTACAATCGGGTTTGTATATTCGATTTTAATTGGACTGATGATATTGGAAAGAAAGCAAAAGAGGGGAAGGTGGGTTTTCCCACTAATTCTTGGCCTATACATATTTGTTCATTCGTTATTGATTTTTAAAATTAATTTCGGCATTTGGGAAACATTTGCAAAATGGTTTACTGGACTGCCTTTGACATAAATCGAGCAAAAAACTACACCTTGTGATTGTTTCCACCCAACTCTCTTAAAACCTGGATTACTTGTTTTTCGAACAATTGTTCTGTTTAATTTACAGTCTCGTTCGCTAATACCTTTTCTATTTTATTTAGAAAGCAAATACCCTTATTTGGCTCCAAAGGGCGATTTAATATCGAATTTGGCATCCATTTCAATAGTTTTTTTTGCTCGCTATGTATCATTTAGGCTACACTTATTGCCAATATCAATACACTTATTAAATAATGCGATACATCATCAATATTGTCAGTAAAGTTGTAATAATCAGTGTATATTTAGGTGGCATATTAATATTGCTTTGATAATGAAAACGGGTCTGGAAATGCAAGCGCTCAATCTTAATGATCCATTTAAAGAAAGGAGAAAAGTTATGTCTGATAGATTAAAGATCACATTCCGGATCGTGAAAAGCCATTTCAACCTCATCGCTATTACATTGCTGATTCTTGTTGCAACGCTGAACGGTTGCCGCAAAAGCACTTCGGAGCAACCGGTTGGAAAGAGTGAAAAGCTTCGTTTCGTTTTCCTGGCCGACAGCCGTGGTGACTCGCTCTCAAATGCGGTCAATCTTCCGGTGTTGAATGCCATAATTAGCCAGATCGGTGCGTTGTCACCTAAACCCTCGTTTGTGATATTCGGCGGCGACATGGCTTATAGGGGCTATATAAAACCCTCCTTCACGTTCCAGGCATGGAAAGACTTGTTCGCACCCCTCGGAAGTAGAATCCCCTTATACACAGTCATCGGCAATCATGAGCTGTATCACCAGCACGCTTCTTACGGTTTCCTGCTCGTCAACCAACAAGAGTACCAGAAAGTGTTTTCGGAGAACCCTACAAACGGGCCGACCGGCTACGAACACATGGCCTATTCCTTCACCTCTCAGGGCGGTAACTCCTTTTTTGCGGTATTAGACCCTTACTATATTAGTCAGGACACTGTGCACATGGGCCTGGGAGGTAACATTGATTCCACACAGATGACGTGGCTGAAAGCACAGGTGTCCCAGTCGACGGCAACACATAAATTCCTTTTCATTCATACGCCATATTACTATTTCTCTGACGACACAACTGAGTTATCTATTTCGAACCAGTCCTTCACAGTGCTCTGGTCGTTCCTTGACGCCAACAAGTTCGACTTCTATGCCTGCGGGCATTCGCATCTCTTTTCACGCAAGACCATTGACAGCAGCATTCTCCCAGATCCCCCCACCACTCCGCCGACTCCAGCCTGGAAGAACAATGTTGTTCAGCTTCTCAATGGCACCTGCGGCGCCATCATTTCCCCAAACACTATCGATGCGAACACCAAAACCTACTGGAACGTGCACAATGACCCCAACACCTATTACTTCACTGTTGTGGACATCTCCGGCAACTCTGTAACGGTAAACAGTTACAGAGGCAACACGGGGGCCTACAGCCTGTTCGATACCTTCAGCATTAATAAATAGAAGCAGTTAGCTGTAGGCTTACATCTGATATTCAAATTAAGATCAATAAAAATATCAACTACCTAAAAAACAACAAATAAGATAATGAAATTGTATTATGCTCTTAGCGAAAAGAAAGTCGAATGATGTAAATAAATCAAATGACCATATTTGGTCCAAATCCGTTTGTCAACAGCATCCCCAAAATGGATTGGCTCTTCGGGTAAAACAGAATTCTTCTTTTCGGAGGTTAAATCTTTTTTAAGTCCGGGTTAAGTCCGGGTGCGACTTCGAGTCCCGCTCAGACTGTTTGATGTTACTTCGAGTCTTACTCTTAGTCGAGCTATTCGAAGCTAATTTACGTAATCGGTTATCATTTTTATCATCAATAATTTCGAATCGTTCTTGAGGAAAGAATTTAGTTACTTTGCTCTCAATCTGAGATAATACAAATATTGAAACAGGTGAAAAGAATTTTAAATAAAATGAGATACTGTTATGGCGTTCATAAAAATGTGGACAAGAATACAAATTAGAATCCCATTCTTGTAATGAAGGCGTACAAATGATAACAAAAATCCCATAGCTAACTGGGGAAATATCAACACCGGAATTATGAAATATTGATATGCTTCCACAAATTGATAATTTCCAACATGGAGCAATCCAAAAGACAGCGAAGAAAAATACACCAGATAGCCCAAATACTTATTCCAAAAATGATGCATTAATATTTTGTAATGTGCTGCTATATAGTAGAATATAAAAAACAGTGGTAAAAGAGAAATAATTGCAGGCATAAACGAAGTTAAATTATAGATTATCAGGGTAATTAACATCGAAAATGAAATTGCGAAATATGTAGGGTTAAATACAAGACATAGTCGAAAAATAACTTCTTCAATGATTGGTGCCAATATTGCAACTAGTATAAAGAATTGCCAATGATGGTCTTTAAGTGACTCAAAAAAGATTGTTACCTCATTTATAGGTACCGTAAAAAAAAGTTTGGAAATAAAGGTTTTAATGACGTTGGCTAAAATTATCACCATAAGTAAAAGCAAATATACCCTAATGCTTGTGGTGAAAATAGTTGTCTTTTCGTGCTTTAATGGATTATAGTCTGGGCACTGCAAAAAATGTAAGAATTCGGATAATTTAAACATTTAATGAATTTGTGCGCGTGGATTGAAACATCCATACCAATTAGAGTGAGGTTATTTTGCGAGTAAGTCCGGGTCCGACTTAGAGCCGCTCTCGGACTTAACTTGATGAGCCGAATGTCAGATTCGAACTGACGACCCCGAGATTACAAATCACGTGCTCTGGCCAACTGAGCTAATTCGGCAAGTGGGTAAGCTACCTACATCGCACCGCTACGACCATTTACCCTTGCTGCCTTCCGGCCCTGG
>CAIOYH010000156.1 GCA_903862465.1 uncultured bacterium
TCAAAGCTGCTCCTTGTCTTGTCATTTGCAAAAGTAATTCTTGCTGCCTTTTTATAAAAAGGTTTTTGAAAAAAATCATATTTCTTAAATAGATAGAAATCGGATCCATAAACCGAAACCACTAATTGATTACAAAGCTTATATATTCTTTTCTTGAAAAAAAAGTATCTTGGATCCAAGAAATGAATATTACAGACGTCGTAATGAATGTTTTGGTTTCTGAAATATCTAAAAATCTTATAGAAATTAAGAAACAACAGGATGTTCTTTTTGAAAAAATTCTTTGACACGATAGTTTTGCCAAATACCCATTTTTTTTCGGCAGCGTCTATAAAATATCCTTCGAGGGGATCGAGTAAATCAGCAGTAATTTTTTCTTTAACTAAATTATGATGAATGTCAATAAGTAGTTTTTTATTACCCATCCCCACTAGCAGTACATTCATGCTATTCTTCCTTGAAATGAGTATCGTAAATCTCTCTGGCTTTTTCGTAATCTTCCACCACACCTATATCCAACCAATAATCCTTGGTGATAATCTTTGTGATGGGATGTTGTTTGTCGAGGAGGTTTTTTATCAAGGTGTCTATGCCGTAGTATTCGTTGTGAGGTATCATGGTGAATATTTCGGGCTTCATGATATACATGCCTGCCAATATTTCGAACTTCAAATCGGGCTTTTCTTCAACACCCGTAACAAAAACACCATCGGATGAAATATTACCGAAGCGAAAAGGTGTGGTAATCACTTTGGTGATAATGGTCAAAAAAGATTCCTTGTAGTTTAATGCAAATTGATACAATTCTGAGAAGTTGGCTTTGGTCAAAATGTCGCCATTCATCAACAAAAAAGGTTCAGTCAATTGTTCCATCAACAAAGTGATAGGACCACAGGTTCCCAAAGGTTTTTCTTCTACACTATAGCGCAATTTGATGCCGAACTTTTCACCATCACCCAAATGCTTTTGAATATATTCGGCTTTGTAGTTCACAGCCAAAAACACTTCATCAAACCCATGTTTCTTGAGTTGCTCTAATTGTATTTCGAGTACCGATTTTTCGCCCAAAGGTAACAAAGGTTTTGGGATAACGTCTGTAAATGGTTTCAATCGGGTACCCAATCCCCCTGCCAATATAACTGCTTTCATAAATTTGCTTTGATAAAACTATTTGCTTTGATAAAACTATTTGGAGCTATAACAACTCCTTGCTTAATGACGCTGCCACTGCCAATGAAACAATTATCTCCCACTTTCACCCCACCATTGAGAATAGCGCCTGTTGAAATATGACAATGATTGCCAATTTCCACATCATGCTCCACTAAGGCTTTATTGTTGATGATGCAATTTTCTCCAATTTCGGCAGAAGCATTCACTAGGGCATGATGCATGATGATGCTTCCTCCACCAATGTCGCTATGTTTGGACACATAAGCCGTTGGCGAAATGATAAGCGGCAGAAAAGCTTCAGCATTTTTTATGGCATTAAATATGCGTACGCGTATTTTGTTCGATTCAATTTGTCCGACGGTAATAAAAAATTGATGCACATCGTTCACCAATTCGGGAATATCATCATCAGTGCCAATGATTTTATAACTCAACAATCGCTTTCCGATATTTTTCTCAACATCCAAAATGCCATAAATCTCATACATATTTTGAGCTTCAATCACATCAATGCATGCTTTGCAATGACCACCGCCACCCACTAAAATAATTCTAGGCTTTTGTAAATTCATTTATGCAGGAATAAAAGGAGTGGTGTTATAATACACAGGATTATCAAAGTCGGTGATGATTTTCGAATCTAAAACCGCTACGATTTCTGCTACAGATTTCTCAACAGTAAAAATATTCTTTGCGTCTAAAAATGATTTGAGTTTCGAGAAGTCCACCTTGTAATCTCGCAAATCGCCGCCTTCTTTCAAAATATCTACTTTTACCCTTGCGATGTGTTTTTGCACTGCATCAGCTATTTCAATTTTCATATAATTCTCGCCATTGAAACCCAAATTAAACACATTGTTCTTCACTTTGTCGAAATTCAAAACCAATTGTATGATGGTGCTTGCCAAATCAAACACATGAATATAGGGGCGGTAGGATTCAGGAAGGAAAATATCTAAATATTTCTTTCGGAAGGCATTCAAGGTAAAATCATTCACCGTCAAATCGAAACGCATACGTGGGGAAAGACCATAAACGGTGGACAAACGGCAAATAATATAATCGAGCTCTTGATGATTTTCAATTATATATTGTTCGGTATGCACTTTGGTTTCGGCATAAAGCGACAAAGGCTTTAAATCGGAATCTTCGGTTGCCATACCTTGTGCCACGCCATAATTAGAACAGGTAGAGAAGAAAATAAACCCCTTCTTCTGTTTTGCCACTGCTCTATTAAATAATGCTATGGAGGCATCGTAATTTATCTTTTGTGTCAGTTCCGGGAAAAGTTTGCTTGCCGGATCGCCCACAACAGCAGCGCAATGTATCACCATATCCACATCTGCCAACAGCGATTCGTGGAGCGAAGTGTCGCAAATATCACCTTTAATGAATTCGTAGTTTGGATTGCTGTAATGTATCAGGGGTATCTGCTGATTAAACCACAAACAGTCTATAACTTTCACTTGTATATGATTTTGCAAAGCAATATTTGCAATTGTTGATCCGATATAACCGGCACCTCCTGTGATTAATAGTTTCATTTTATTAAGTCCTTATGTTTTTCAATATCTTCGTTACTTTTACTATATAGCGGTTTGCATGGCGTTCCGGCACAAACCGTAAAGGGTGGCAAATCATGCACCACTACCGAATTTCCACCAACTACCGCTTGCCTTCCAATGGTGACTCCGGGGGTGATAATCGCATTGCTGCCAATCCACACGCCATCTTCAATGATGACATCGCCTTTTTTCGAAGGTCGTTGCGATTCGGCTCCCGTGGCAATGTTGGTGTCGTGTGTCAGTGCCAAAATGGTTACATTATGTCCAATGGCACACCATCTGCCAATGCGCACACTAGCATCAGGAGCCGTTGCTATGTGACCGCTATTCATATAGGTATGCTCCCCTATCGCAATATGCCGCCCAACGATTCTTACATCTCCCATACTAACACTTTTGGGAAATTTATACTTGGTTTTCAGCAAATAGGCTTTTCCTTTTTTACCCGACGTGACAATGACAGCGCATAGTACGCAAAATAATTTATAGGGCGATAATATGATAGATAGGTATGACATAATATGATTATCGTGCAAAATTAATTAAAAATAGAACGATAGGCTGCATTATAAAAAGAATTTTTGATTTTATATTAAAAAAAAATAGAAATGAAGATATTTGTTAGTGTTGAAAACTTGATTTTCTATTGTAGATTAGCAAATTAAACAATATAGAATTTAGGTCAGTTCATGAGATAAATTTTCATTACGTGCTCATTATTTTTTCAAAGCATTGTAGGTTTAAAACACATTTTTCGACAAGCTATGGGGGAATATGTCTGTGTTACTTCAAGTTTTCTATTCACATCTTACTATAATAATACTGCTACATCCTCTACATTTCGCATAAGACTAGCAACAGACACGTTTTCGTGCTTTACAAAAATTGAATCAACCCCAATTTTTGACGCTTCAATTTGTGAAATTGCAGCTTCAAGATTGAAAACTGAAGCAGGAGAAAATGAAATAGAAGCTTCAAGTTATGAAATTGAAGCAGGAGAAAACGAAATAGAAGCTTCAAGTTGTGAAACTGAAGCAGGAGAAAATGAAACAGAAGCCTCAATCTGAGAAATAGAAGCAGGAGAAAATGAAACAGAAGCCTCAATCTGAGAAATAGAAGCGGGAGAAAATGAAAAAGAAGCTTCAATCTGAGAAATAGAAACAGGAGGAAATGACAAAAAAGCAGAGAAAAATAAGTAAACAAACCTGACTTTAGCCAAAAGAGATTCATCTATTTTATCAAAAAAAAGCGCCCTCTGAACGTATGCGACTTCCCGTTCAATTCGTTCACATCAATGAGATACACATAAAATCCTTCAGCTACCATCTGTTTATTCGCTGCTCTTCCATTCCATTGGTAAATTGGGTCATCACTTTAAAACATTTTAACTCCCCAACGGTTATAAAAATGAAAAGGGATGCTAAATCAATAAAATAGGTGGCAACATTCCTTGATTACCTCAACAGCAAAACAATCCCAATATATTTATGTTCAATGCCGTTTAGTTCTACTACTTTAAATTTATATACATAGATGCCTTCTTGACAAATTTTGTCAAAGCCTTGCACTTTCCCGTCCCATCCTTTTTCTGAATCGGTGGTGTAGAAAATCTTTTCGCCCCAGCGGTCATAAATATAGAGTTCGAATTCATCGGTTTTAAATCCCAAACCATAGCCATTGAAAATATCGTTATGATAGTCGTATGTGGGAGAAAATGTATTGGGAATATAAAAAGTAAATGCATCGCGAACCAGAACATATTTTATAATGGTATCCACACAGTCGCCGTTGTGAACAACAAGCATAACCGGATAATTCCCCGGAGCATCATAAGTATGTTCCGGAAACTGTTCAAAAGATATATTGCTGTGTGGATCTCCGAAAGACCACATCCATTGATAAGCATTTGTGGATTCATCATAAAAATGAATGAGAGGAAAATTCATATCCGTTATGGAAGGATCGGCAAAGAAGTTGGCAATCGGAGGTGGCAAAACGTGGATGATGTCATGACCCGTAGCATTACATCCTGTGGTGGAAACTCCTGTGAGCGTTACGATAAAATCTCCGGAGTTATTATAGGTGTAAATGGGTGAGGTCTCATTGCTCACATCTGTAAGGGTTGATGGATCACCAAAATCCCAGTGCAATGTTGTTGTATCTATAGTTCCGTCATACACATATTTGAATTGTACTGTCAAAGGAGCGCATCCCGAATTTGGCAGAGCGATGAAATGCAAAACAGCTTCTGACAGAAGACTTACTATTATGGTAGATGAAGCAGTACATCCTCCTACTGAACTTCCAACAACCGTATATATAGTGCTTGTTGCAGGAGAAACATTGACCGTTGTGCCCGACAAATTTCCGGGCGTCCACGAATAGGTATTTGCTCCTGACCCCGTCAAAGTAGAAGTCGCTCCAAAACAAATTGAATCGGGCGATGCGGTGGCAGATACGCTTGGAATTGGATCTACTGTGGTGGTCAGTGTTACGGTGCTTGCACATTGCCCGGCATTGGGAGTGAAGGTGTAGGTTCCGTTCGTGGCGTTGCTAATGGTAGCAGGATTCCAGGTTCCAATGATTCCATTCAAGGAGGTTGTTGCTAATACTGGTGCTACAGAGCCAATACAGAATGCAGGTATTGCTGCAAAGTTGGGAACCGTCGGAGGCAATACAGTAACATTCAAGATTTGATTCGTTGGACATAGTCCCACATTTGGGGTAAAAGTATAAGTTCCACTTGCCGTATTGCTAATAGTGGTAGGATTCCATGTTCCTGTAACTCCATTGGGGGCGGTGTTGGATAATACGGGTGCAACGCTTCCCACACAGAAAGCAGGAATAGCAGCAAAGTCAGAAATGGTCTGCGGATTTACGGTTACGTTTAAAGTTTGCGTTGTTGAACATTGTCCTGCATTGGGCGTGAAAGTGTAAGTGCCGCTTGTCGTATTGCTAATGACAGCAGGATTCCATATACCCGTGATTCCATTGGGGGAAGTTATCCCTAATATCGGAGCAACAGTTCCCGAACAAAAAGCAGGAATAGCCGCGAAGTTTGGAACCGTTTGAGTATTCACAGTAACGCTCATAGTAGCAGTGGACGCGCAGGTGCTGCCTATTGGTGTGAACGTATAAACCAGAGTTCCTGCTAAGGCAGTTGATATTGCGGCAGGATTCCATGTCCCCGCGATTCCGTTGTTGGATGTATTGGGCAAAGCCGCGGGAGTTGCGCCGACACAATAAGGTCCTAAAGCGGTAAAGGTAGGTGTGATGTTTGAACTAACGGTAACGCTCATGGTGGTTACGGCAGCACATTGTCCTGCCGTAGGTGTAAAGGTGTAAACAATGGTTCCAGATACTGCCGTAGAAATGCTTGTTGGGCTCCATGTTCCGGTGATACTATTGTTGGAGGTGGTGGGCAAACTTCCGGGAATAGCTCCAATGCAATAAGGTCCTAAAGCAGTAAAAGTCGGAGTGAGGCTTGTGGTTATGGTTACACTCATTGTTGCCGTTGTAGCGCATTGCCCTGTTGTGGGTGTGAAAGTATATGCAGTAGTTCCTGCTGTGGTTGTAGCTATGATAGTTGGGTTCCATGTACCAGTAACACCATTCGTGGATGTGGCGGGTAAAGCAGCCGGAGTAGCTCCCACACAATAGGGTCCTAAGGTTATAAACGTAGTAGTGATATTTGGCGTTACCGTTACAGTCAAAGTTTGCGTTGTGGCACATTGCCCGGCATTTGGTGTAAAAGTATAAGTGCCACTCGTTGTATTGTTAATCGTAGTGGGATTCCATGTTCCAATGATGCCGTTGGGTGATGTGGTTCCTAAAATAGGAGGTGTAGTTCCGCTACAGAAAGCCGGAATAGTGGCGAAGTTAGGAGTTATAGATGCGGAGACCGTCACCGTTACGGTAGCAGTTCCCGTGCATCCGACAGAGGTGCCTGTAACGGTATAGACAGTAGTTATAGTAGGTGAAACGATAACTGAGGTTCCTGTGAGACTTCCCGGCATCCATGTATATGAGGTGGCTCCGGTGGCGGTGAGTGTGGTGCTTTGTCCTGAACATATAGTAGGCGAGGAAGCACTCACAGCGGGTGCACCACTAGCAACGAGCGTAAGGGTGTCGGAATAATGATTACAGGTTCCGGCAGGGGTTACGGTAACTGAATATATACCGGCGCATAGACCTGTAATGGTATGTGTGGTGGCTCCATTGCTCCATAAATAGGTGGCGCCTACGGTATCTATAACACCGCAAGTCGTAAGGTTTACTTTAGCAGTACCATTACACGAACCGCAAGTGGGCTGAACGATAATCTTTGCCAAGATCACCGGAGGCGCAGCAATATTGATGGAGGTAACATAGGTGTGACCGCAGGCATATACTTTTTGATAATTCTTGCCAAGCTTTACATCATAAACCGTGTTGGGCAACACGATTGTACTTGTTGGCGCGCTTGCATTCGCAAGGGTGGTGCCATTGAAAACCGATATTTTACTGTTGCTGCCCACATACACATTGTCGCACACATCCACATCCAATCCGCCCCAACTTTGCATGGTGGTCGCCACACCGCTACGAGTGACAATGAGATTGCCTGTAGTTTTGTTCACCTTAAATAAATCGGCACCATCAAACAAAAATAGAAAGTTTTTGCTAGCTGCCATCCCGTTAAATCCATTGGCAGGCACACCGCTCCATGTCATATAAAGCACATTGGATAAGGCTTCAGGCATATAGGTCCATGCATGGATATTCAAATTGAAGGTGGAAGCGGTGAGCGCTGGAACGTTTAGTTTGAGTAACCTATCATCATAAGCCACATTGTTATTGCAGCAAGAATTTGCCGAACCCATATAGACTGTAGTGCCCGAAGGATCCATTGCGGTGAGCCAAATATCATGATAAGGAAGATCGGCATTCAAAACATTGTGGGGCACAAAACCCGTCATGGTAGTATCCAACATACAACCTTGATTGGTAGAATTGGTGCCACCGCCACCAATCACCAATTGACGGGTGCAAGCACTATATACCACTCTATCCATTTCTTCGAAGTTGGCATTGCCTGTGAAAGTACCTGCCAAAGTTCCATTGGTACGCACTTTCAATGAGCGAGCCCCGCCTGCCGTGGAACGGTTGTAGCCTTCCACAAGGTAACTTGTTCCGGTGACTTTGTCCACCACAAAATCGCCCCATTGCGCCTCAGCATCTGTATTGATGGTGATGGCATTAAATGTCCATTGAATCACCCCCGCACTGTTGAGTTTCACCAGCTTCGAAGGTCCCCAGGTGCCATACACATACACATTATCCTGATCGTCCCAATCCACTTCATAGGCATCATTATAGGTTCCGCCAAAAGCGGGATTGGTGGTCCACGGGTCCACAATAAGCGTTTTATGATGGTTATAGCCTTTGCTGAACGCGAAGGATTCCACATTGGAATTTATGGTATAAGAAGCGGCTACGCTTTCTCCATCTTGATAAAAACAAATGGGGGCATGGTCGGTAAATCCGCCCATTTCGGTTTCTATGATGACATCGCCTTGTGGGTTGAGATGCATGTTGTCAATGCCGTCATATTTCAGTTGAACTTTCGAAACATCCGCACCGCGATGAACGATGATGTTATATTTGATGCCTTCTTTTCCCGTAGGAAATAAGTATTCTACATCAATTCCGGGATACAAATCGTGATAGATAATCTTTCGATAGACTTTAGCCGTGATGGTTCTATCTAATCCCACGGGATAGGTGGAATAATAGGTTTCGGCTTCGGCACCCGTGATGGTGGCACTGGGATTGGCACCCAACCAAGTCAAACGTACAAACAGGGTTTCCACTATTTCGTCTTCGCGCTCTTCGCCACGAGCTTCGCGTTCTTTTTCGTCTTTTTCTTTCTCAGCTTTGTTCTTGGGATTTCCCAATTTCTGATAACGATAGGTGATGCCCAAAGCATCAAAATACGCATCAATGTTGCCTAAGCGCGCCCCAAAAAGAATGGGGAAGAAGGTGGCGTTTTCACCATCAAATTGACCTTGGTTTTCAATAAAAATCTTAGTATTGAAAGGGTTGACTTGCCAATTGACGGTGTAATCTTTGTTCAGGTTTGAGGCTATGGGTTCGTTGTTCTTAATTTCGTTGGATTTATCGTTATCATCATGTTGGGCATTCAATCGAAAAACGGATATCAAAGCAAAAAATAGGAGGAGGAGGAAATGTTTTTTCATTTTTATGGTAGAATTAGGCAAATCAAATTAAGAAAATGTAGTTACTAAAATATGGGGCGAAGTTACAATATATCTTTTAAATATATAGTGTAAACGTTTAAAAAAAGGTTTCATTAGTAAGAAAATAAGCATTATAGGTATTTTAACTTATGAAGCGAGTGGGGGTTTGGGATTGGTTACGAATATTATGTCAGAATGTTATAATATTAAGTAAAGTTTCAGGTTTCAAGCACAAAATTGATATAAATTAACGCTACAAGACTATTTTGTTTTATCTTTGCAAAAACAAAAGTAGAATCAGACAATTAATATAGAAAATACATTTGATGAAGTCCATACGATACGAATATTTATGGAACATATAAAAGTAAGACTTAATGCAATAAAAAAACTACTACCCTCTATACTATTGCTATGTTCTTTTTTATCTTTAGCTTCGGTTTATGCTTATGTTATTATTGCAAAAATAATAATACACCCGGTAGCGCTTTATAATTTTGACCCTAAAGACCTGTCCATTTCATTCATGTATGAATATACTCTTGTATTTTATTTGATTGGGGGTCTTATAATATCGCTACTGTTTTTATTTCTTATGGGAGAAATGCTTATAAAAACTATCAAAACAAGTCATCTCAGACTAACGAAAACAAGCATTTTAGCTGTAGCTGTTTTAGTGTTATATATTATTTCATATATAGACCCGGGTAATGTTTTGTTTTGGTTTTTTGATTAAATCCTCCATAGAATGGAAATTACCAAACCATAAAAAAGACTGAAAAAGATATTTTTGAAATAAAAAATACACGATAAACTTGCTATTTGAAAAATTATGAGTACATTTGCACCCCAATTTCGAGATAAAAATAGGTTAGATTCTGAAATTCAAATTAATGATGGATACACTAAGTTATAAAACACGCTCAGCAAACCAAGAAATCATTGTAAAAGAATGGTTGGTTGTTGACGCAGAAAATGAAGTTTTAGGCAGACTTGCAACACAGGTTGCAATTCTTTTAGCCGGAAAACACAAAACATATTACACACCCAACTTGAGTTGTGGTGATAATGTAATTGTAATCAATGCGGATAAAATCAGATTTACTGGTAACAAATCCGTTGATAAGAAATATGTGCGCCACACTGGTTACCCCGGTGGACAACGCTTTACGACTCCGAATGAGTTTCTGGCAAAAAGACCTGAAAAAATCATTGAAATCGGTGTGAAAGGCATGTTGCCCAAGACAAAATTGGGTGCAGAAATGTATAAACACCTTTTTGTTTATGCAGGATCAGAACATCCACATGAAGCACAAAAACCAAGAACAATTAATATTAACACTGTTAGATAATTATGGAAGTAATTCACACCATTGGAAGAAGAAAAACCGCTGTTGCCCGCATCTATCTGAAAGAAGGAAACGGAACTATAACAGTAAACACCAAAGATTTTAAAGTATATTTTCCTACGGCAACCCTACAATATATTGTAAAACAACCGTTGGAAATTACTAGCTGCATTGATAAATATGATATTCAGGCAAACCTCAACGGTGGAGGTTTTAATGGTCAAGCCGAAGCTCTTTCGTTAGCCATTTCACGTGCTTTGTGTAAAATAGACACTGAGCATCGCATTGCGTTGAAACCAAAAATGCTTCTCAGAAGAGATCCACGCATGGTGGAACGTAAGAAACCAGGTCAGAAAAAAGCAAGAAAGAGATTCCAATTCAGCAAGCGTTAGTCTCTGACGTATGTTTAGCATCTAAATTGCCAAGACTATCATTCTGTGATACTACTTGGCAATTGGCTTAAAGTAAAAAAGAACGTAAACATAAAATAAAAACAAATAAATGAGTAAAATTAGTTTCGACGAATTATTAGATGCAGGTGTTCACTTTGGTCACCTTAAAAGAAAATGGAATCCCGCAATGGCGCCCTACATTTTTATGGAACGCAACGGGATCCACATTATTGATTTATACAAAACCATAGCAAAAGCAGAAGAAGCCGCTGACGCAATGAAACAAATTGCCAAGGCAGGCAAAAAGATATTGTTTGTTGCTACAAAAAAACAAGCGAAAGAAATCGTTGCTGAAATGGTAAAGACAGTGGGAATGCCTTACGTAACGGAACGTTGGCCGGGCGGTATGCTTACCAACTTTGCTACTATCCGTAAAGCTGTTCGTAAAATGGCTTCTATTGATAAAATGCAAAACGACGATACGTTTACAAAAATATCAAAACGCGAACGTTTACAAATTCTTCGTGAACGGGCGAAATTAGAAAAAAACTTAGGAAGTATAGTTGACCTGACCCGTTTGCCTGCCGCATTATTTATTGTTGATATCTTGAAAGAAAAAATTGCAGTAAGCGAAGCAAAAAAATTAAACATTCCTACATTTGCTATTGTTGATACCAATTCAAATCCTAACGAAGTTGATTATGCAATTCCTGCAAACGACGATGCTTCAAAATCAATTGCACTTATTGTTGGTTTGATGATTAATGCTATTGAAGAAGGCTATGCCGAACGCAAAATAGCAAAAGATAAACAAGATAAAGAAGACGAAGACGAACGCGAAGATATTCGTATTGAAAAGGCAAGCTTAAGAGCTCTTGAAGGCGACGAAGAAGGCGACGAAGCTAAAATATTGAATATTGTAGCACCAAAAAAAGAAGCACTTCTGAAAGTGAAAAGTGAAGAAGCCACTGAAGAAGTGAAAAGACCTCGCAAATTGATTGAGAAATCACCAAGAAAACCTGCAGGCGATACTATATAATTATTCACCACATTACAAATAAATAGCATGGCAAATATTACAGCAGCCGAAGTAAACAAACTAAGACAAATGACCGGCGCAGGCATGATGGACTGCAAAAATGCGCTTGTTGAATCAAATGGCGATATCGAACAAGCAATTGATTATTTAAGAAAAAAAGGACAAAAAGTAGCGAACAAACGTGCCGATCGTGAATCGAACGAAGGTTTAGTTATTGCAAAAACTACAGCAGATAATACATTCGGTATTGTAACGATGTTGAATTGCGAAACTGATTTTGTTTCCAAGAATCAAGAATTTATTGACTTGGCTAATGGCATTGCAGATCTCGCATTGAACAACAAGCCAAAATCTATTGAAGATTTAAAAGCCTTAAACATTAACAGCAGAACCATAGGCGAACACATCAGCGACTATATGGGAAAAACCGGCGAGAAAATAGAACTAAACGAATATCAATTTATTGCTGCACCTCAAGTGTATGCTTACAATCATAATGGAAACAAATTGGCTTCTATGTTAGGATTCAACAAAACTGTTGCTCCCGAAATGGAACAAGTTGGAAAAGATATCGTGATGCAAATTGCAGCTATGGCTCCTGTTGCTTTAGATAAAGATGACGTGGATCCTACTACCGTGGAACGCGAAATTGAAATCGGTAAAGAACAAGCACGCCAAGAAGGCAAAGCTGAAGATATGCTCGAAAAAATTGCTATCGGCAAATTAAACAAGTTCTATAAAGAAAACACTTTATTGAATCAAGAGTTTATTAAAGACAGCAAAATGACAATCAGTCAATATATGTCAAGCAATGACAAGGAGCTGAAAATCGTTGAATTTAAAAGAGTTTCTATAAAGTAAACACATTTTATTTCAAAATAATTAAAGAGAGAACCCATAGTTCTCTCTTTTTTTTATATTTTTGTAGCAAATATAATTTAGATGAAATACAAAAGAGTACTTTTAAAGCTGAGCGGCGAAGCATTGATGGGCAACAAAACGTATGGTTTTGACGCCGAACGATTGGAAATGTATGTTTCGGAGATAAAGAAAGCTGTGGACATGCACGTACAGGTTGCTATTGTGATTGGCGGCGGCAACATCTTTCGCGGGCTGAAAGGAAATAACTTTGGTGTGGATAGAATTCAAGGAGATTATATGGGCATGTTGGCAACGGTTATTAATGGTTTGGCATTGCAATCCGCTTTGGATAATGTCGGCGTGAAATCAAAAGTGCTTTCGGGTGTTGCTATTGATGCTGTTTGCGAAAAGACCAGCTGTAAGAAAGCTATCTCGCATCTCGAAAAAGGAGAAGTGGTGATTATTTCGGGTGGGACAGGCAATCCTTTTTTCACCACAGATAGTGCTGCAGCCTTGCGCGCATTGGAGATAGGTGCTGATATTATCTTAAAAGGTACCCGTGTGGACGGTGTATATACCGCCGATCCTGAAAAAGACAAGACGGCTACGAAATATGATTGTTTAAGCTTTGATGAAGCCTACGAAAAGAATCTAAACATCATGGATATGACGGCTTTCACCTTGTGTAAAGAGAACAATATGCCTCTAATTGTTTTTGATATTAATCGCGAAGGAAACCTTGTGAGGATATTGAACGGTGAAAATATCGGCACCTTGGTAAGCAATTCGTAACAAATTAAAAAGAAACTCGTAAGTGTGTAAAAAATTTTAATGCAAAAGAACTATGTCTGAAGAAGTCCAGTTTCTGTTGGAAGAAACAAAAGAAAGTATGCAAAACGCTTTGGTACATTTGGAGCGTGAATTCCAAAAAATCCGTACAGGGAAATCGAGTGCGCAGATGCTTGATGGGATTAAGATTGAGTATTATGGAAGTTTGACGCCCTTGGATCAGGTTGCCAACATTAATACGCCTGACGTGCGACAAATCGTCGTGCAACCATGGGATAAGAACTCTTTGCCCTTGATAGAAAAAGCTATTATGGCAGCCAATTTAGGGTTTAACCCTAAGAATGACGGTGAAGTGTTGCGCATCACCGTACCGCCATTGACGGAAGAACGCCGCAAAGAATTCGCCAAGCGGGCTAGGAATGAAGGCGAAAACGCCAAAGTTGCCATCCGCAACATCCGCAGAGCATCAAACGATAGCGCCAAGAAACTCGAGAAAGAGGGCGAAGCCGAGGATGTGATTAAGAAAGCGGAAACCGACATACAAGAAATGACCAATACGTTTATCGCCAAGGTGGATAAACTCACCGAATTGAAAGAAAAAGATATTATGACGGTTTAGCCTTTAGGCTTTTTCAGGTAAATGGTAGCGGGTAAAAAGTAAATGGTAGCCGCCCCCAACAACTTGACTCCCTTTTCTCTTACAATGCACAATTTTTCGGGCGCATCCCTGCGGGTCGGGCTTTACGCTCATAGTCCTCATTCCGCTAGCGCTGCATGAGGAGCTATCCGCTACAATCCCTTGCGCTCATGCCAATGGGCTATCTCCCGGCTCATGAAACATGGGGGAACCATTTCCTCCTAGAGGAAGATGAAGCACTCTGAAAATTGCTTTTCCCAACCGCTCCTTTCCGGTAGCATAAACCAAGCGTGCTTTTCCCAACCGCTCCTTTCCGGTAGCATAAACCAAGCGTGCTTTTCGCAACCTGACTGTTCGGGTAGCATAAACCAAACTTACTTTTCGTAAGTTTTCAGGTAAGGAGGTATGAAATTGTTTACTTGATTGTGAAGAGTTTACGAATGTCGCATCCTCTTATAAATCACAATTCTTTATTATCCGTTTTATTTCAGCATCGGAGATAGTTTCTTCCTCGCTTTTATCGTAAATCGTAACTAGTAGCACCGTTCTTTCTATTATACTAACGATGATGTTATAAGTAATTAGCCTTGCTCCTCCACGTTTCCCTTTGTTTTTGGATTTAATGGATAAGCGTATTTTTCGGACATTATTACCCAAATCAATGCCAATGTCCGGATTCTCATTAAGCTCTTGTTCAAATACGATGAAATCCTGAGGCAAGGATTTGTATTTTCTCTTTAATCGCTTATATTCTTTTTCAAACTCAGACGATGCTATAATATCAATCTTCATCCAACAGCTCTTTGAGGTGTTTGCCTTTTTTCTTTCCTGCTATAATTTCTTTTACATCCAATAAGCCCGCTTCAATACTTTTGGCTATATGATTGTCGGAAATATCAACAACTTCAACGCTTTTTACATCACTAAGATTAGCGAGAAGATGTTTTAAGAAAGGAATTGCCTGTTTATTTTTGGGTGTTACAATTAAAGTTTCCATAAGATGATTTTTACAAAAGTAATAAAACTATAAGTAATGACAAAACAATTTCATCGTTCTAAGCACGAAATGAATATGCAAAAAACTACGAATTACCGATAGAACACCATAACATTTTAAAGAAACAACGGATTCGCTAATATCTTTTTGATGCCATCTTCAATGGGAAGCAGGTCGCGATTGAGTATTTTCCGCATCTTGGATATATCGGGCAAACGACGTTGCATATCGCCTTCTTCGAGAGGCGGAAGATGAACGATTTTTGATTTGGAGCCTGTGATGTCAACGATGGTTTTGGCTAAATCTAATATGGAGATTTCGTTATCGTTGCCGATATTGATGATGTCGTTGGTTGTGTCTTTCTCGAGAACGGAATTCATGAACGTGGTGTAGCAGGCTTCTATATTATCATCAATAAAACAAAAAGTACGGGATTGGCTGCCATCGCCATAGATGCTGATGTCTTTATTTTTCAGTGCCAAGGCGATGAAACGCGACATGACAAAGTCTTTGCTTTGCTTGGGTCCGTAGGTGTTGAAGAAACGGAAGATGGTATAGTCGAGCCCGAATTCTTTGTGATAGGATTTGACGTAAGCTTCGCCAATGTTTTTCACTACGGCATAAGGCACACGAGAGTTGAGCGGCGTGGTGTGTTCGTTTTGGGGCAACTCAACAGGTTCGCCATAAACTTCGGACGAAGAAGAGAAATAAATCCGTTTGACGTGAGAGTTTTTGCTCAGATTCAATACATTTTCAAAGCCTGTTATATCGTGCAAAACACTTACAGGATACATTTGCGTGCGCAACACGCCCACCACAGCCGCATAATGAAACACATAATCAAACTGAAATGAATGCATAACGGCGGCAATATCGCGATAGTTGTTCGCATTGCATTTGATGAAACGCCAATTGGTTTGTGGAGTTTTGGGTAGTTTGGCTATATCTCCTGTGGACAAGTCGTCAACAATAACGACATAATTTTCGGGGTCAGAAATGAGGCGCTCTGCTAGACAACTGCCAACAAAACCTGCGCCTCCGGTAACTAAAATTGTTCTCATGTATTTTATTTTTGGTCAATGATTGATAATAAGTATTCTCCGTAGCCGGATTTGATGAGTTTGTTTGCCAAGGCGCGCAATGCTTCGGCAGAGATAAATCCCATGCGATATGCCACCTCTTCGATGCAGCCAATCTTGAGTCCTTGGCGATCCTCAATCGTCTGCACAAAGAGCGATGCTTGCAACAGGGAGGCAAACGTGCCCGTGTCGAGCCAAGCAGTTCCTCGCGTGAGGATGCCCACCTTGAGTTTGTTGTTCTCCAAGTAATGTTTGTTTACATCTGTAATTTCATATTCACCCCGCTTGCTCGGTTGGATGTTTTTGGCTACTTCCACCACACTGTTGTCATAGAAATAGAGACCGGGCACCGCAAAGTTTGATTTGGGTTGTTGCGGCTTTTCTTCAATAGAGATGGCTTTGAGGTTTTCATCAAATTCAACAACGCCGTATTGTCTCGGGTCGGCAACGTGATAGGCAAACACCATACCGCCATCGGGGTCGTTGTTTTCCTGCAAGAGGTTTTGCATACCTGCGCCATAAAAAATGTTGTCGCCTAATATCAACGCCACTTTATCGTTCCCAATAAATTCTTCGCCAATCACAAATGCTTGTGCGAGTCCGTTGGGAATGGCTTGTTCGGCGTATGTAAATTTGCATCCGAGCTCTTTGCCATCGCCCAACAAGCGCTCAAAGTTGGGCAAGTCCTGAGGCGTGGAAATGATTAGTATTTCGGAGATGCCTGCCATCATCAAAACAGATAAGGGATAATAAATCATCGGCTTATCGTAGATGGGCATCATTTGTTTGCTCATCGCAATGGTGAGCGGATAGAGGCGTGTGCCGGAGCCACCGGCTAAAATGATTCCTTTCATGGTTTTATATTATTGTGGATTCTCGTTTGCTAAGTTTACAGATGTAATTCCCTCGTCTTTCTTTTGTTCTATGGCTTCGATATCTTGTAAGTCCACCTCGGTATCTTCTTCGTTTAAAATCACAATGACGGGTTCTTTGAAAGCTTTGGTGGTGCCTTTTTTGCCAAAGGTAAGCAGCATGGAAGGCAGCAGTAACAGATTGCACAACATGGCGACAAACATCGTGAACGAAATCAAATACCCCATCGCTTGGGTGCCTCCGAAGGTGGAGAATATGAAGATGGAAAAGCCAAGGAACAACACAGATGACGAATATATCATGCTGTAGCCCGTTTCTTTCAAAGCAGAGATGACACACTCCTCGATGTTCCATCGTTTCTGTTTTAGTTGATACCGATAACGCGACAGGAACAGGATGGCGTTATCAACCGATATGCCTAAGGCGATGCTGAAGATTAAAACGGTGGAAGGTTTGATGGAGATGCCCAAATAGCCCATCATGGCAGCGGTCATGATTTGCGGAATCAGGTTGGGCACCATCGAAATCAGCACCATCCTGACAGACGAAAACATCAAAAACATCAGCAAGGAAATGAGCCCCGTGGCTACCAACAAACTCGTCCAAAGGTTGGTGACCAAATAATTGGTGCCCTTCATAAACACCACACTCGTCCCCGTGACGTTGACATCATATTTGGTGACGCGCACACTCGTGTCTTTTGCCCGTTGCGCAGCAAAATAGTCTTTATTGAAGATAGTGTCAATCTTTGGCGTCAGGTCGAAGAGCAAGGCTTCAATTTGTTTGGTGCCGATGTTAGCCATCTGAACGCTCACCCGCGTCATACGCATGGTGGAGTCCACAAAGTTGTTGATAATGCTTTTCTTCTGATTGTTTATTTTGGGCAAATAGCTCAACATAAACACCAATTCGTTTCCATTGGGCATATTATAATACGCCGAGTCGCCATCATAAAAGGCTTGCTTGGCAAATTTCACCACTTCCACAATAGATAATGGTTTGGAAAGTTCAGGATATTTCGCCAAGGTGTCCTGCAAGGTGTTGATTTTTTCAAGAACATTGCGACTCAAAACGCCCTTTTTCTTTTTTGTATCTATAGATATTTCGAAAGGCATCACGCCATGGAAATGTTGTTCGAAAAACATCAAATCCTTATATAATGGGTCTTTTTTGGAGATATCGTCCACGATATTCCCTGTGGTTTTCAATCGCGAGATGCCATAAACACCTAAACAAACCACTAGGATTGAAATCAAATAGATGCGTTTGCGACGATGTTTTGCCACATGAACAATGACATCCACCACTTTGTTGACGCCTTTGTTTTCCAAATGTTTGGTTTGTTTGGGCGAAGGCGGTTTCAGATAGCTAAACAAAATGGGTATCAAAAAGAGCGAGATGACATACAATATCATGATATTGATAGAAGCTACCATCCCAAATTCGTGCAACATGCGGTTGCGGATGATGATGAAAGCGGCAAAACCGATAGCTGTGGCGGTGTTGGTCAAGAGTGTGGCAAAGCCAACGCGCTGCACGATTCGGGACAGCGATTTCACTTTGTTGCCATGGTTCTTGAATTCGAAATGGTATTTATTGAGCAGGAAAATACAATTCTCTATGCCTATAATAATCAACAATGGCGGGATGATGCCGGTGAGGATGGTGATTTTGTATTGGAGCAACGCCATGGTGCCCATCACCCAAATGACCCCGATGGCAACCACCAACAAGGGGATCAACACCGCTTTCAACGAACGGAAATAGAGGAACAACACCACACCTGCTATCATTAAAGAAAAAAGGATAAACATCAACAATTCGCGCTTCACTTTGAGGGAAGTAACGGTGCGTATGTAAGGCAAGCCCGAATAGTGGGGCGCGATTTTGTATTTGCTTGTGAAGGATTCCACCTGCGCTTTGATGTTATCAATCAAATAAAAACGTTCGCCCGTCGAGATTTTCTTTTTATCGAGCGTGAGCATCATCAAATAGACAGAATTCTTTTTGTTATAGAGCAGATTGTCGTAGAACGGATAGGAAAACACCAAGGCTTTGATGCTGTCGAGCTCGGCTTGGGTTTGGGGTTTTTGTTTAAACAGGGGTTTGAAATCGAACTTTTTGGTGCTATCATTTTTGCTCAACTGAAACATGCGTGTGATGGACACAATTTCTTGCACGCCATCAATTTTTTTGAGCGAAGTGGTCAAATCATAAAAATCGTTGAACTCCGGCAGCTTAAAAATGTTGCTATCGCGTATGCCGATATACATCACACTGCCATCTTGTCCGAAAACTTCTTTAAAGTTGCGATACGCAATGCTGGTGGAGTCGGTGCTGGGCAGCATCTCCTGAAATTCGTAGGACATCTGCACCTTGGAAGCTTGGTAGCCCATGAAGGCGGTCAACAGAAAAATGGCAATTAGATTATAGAATCTATATCGGAGAATGAATCGTACTAAGAAAGTCCACATACTTTGGTGCTGGTTAGGAAAATAATCGGCAAAAGTACTATTTTCTATAGACATTTGGAAGTTTTATTTTGGATTTGGGGAGATTATTTGCGAGGTGAGGGAATACTTAAAGTGGCTGAAGTACTTAAAGTACTTAAGAAGTTAGATGAAAATTATAATGATAAAAAGGCTTGCCTCCTTCAGAAGACAAGCCTTTTTAAATATACTATTTGCTGATGAAAATAAGAAAATCCTATCTCTGTAAAACAATCTTCTTTGAAAAAGATTTATCTTTATTCTGAATTTGAATATAATACATGCCTTCAGCAAGTGAATTCAAATCTATTTCTTGATTTAGTTCGTTTTTAAGATTTTGTTTATAAACTAAATTACCTAGCATACTGAATACTTGCAAACTTGCATTATCTAAAATGTCATTTGAATATTGGATAGAAAAAACTCCATTAGACGGATTGGGAGCGATTGATATTTCAAATTCTTTCTCATTTCCTTTAATAATTGATTTCTGGCTTTTTGAATTTGATGAAGAAAAATTTCCTGATTGGTTTCCTGAAGTTTTAGCCCTATTACTGCATGAATTATCTCCAATATATGCCTCGAAAAATGCACCTTGTTCCACTTCAAAACCATTTTCTAAAAATATTTCTCCACCAGCTTCATAAGTGATAGTTGCGCCCTCTTTAATAAAAACATGGCCATTTGCCTGATTCTCATCTACATCATAACCTGCATAAATATGGCTTTGAGCAGAAGTCAAAAAAGGCAAATCTTGTATATCTGTATTGTAAAACCATCCATCATACGACTTATTTTGTATCAAAACATCCTCTTTGCAATAATAATCATCTTTTTGGTATAATTCAACATCATCAATAAACATCCCACTTCTTTCTTCATACAATATAATATTAGTAAGTTCATCAAAACCTGATGGTACAGTAATTTCAAAAATATACTGTTTCCATCCGTCAGCTGGAAATATTACAATATTTGCAACATCACTCCATTTTTGGTTACCACAATTATCACAATCCCAATTAGATCCAAATTTTGAAAAACTAATATGTAGGTAGCTTGAGCTTGGTATTGCAGAGTTATTTTGTAAAAACCCCAATGCCTTAATCTTCAATATATAAGTTTCTTCAGGGATTAATGCTGCATTTAAACTATTTCTAATAGCCATGTGACAATTGCCTTGTCCATTCTGATTAACGTAAAGATAAACCAATTTACCTGGTATGAATGATTCATCAACCACACCATAAAAAGCTGGTCTATAACTGCTATTTGAATTATAAGTATATTGGTAATATGAATAACATTCAGGAGTTATCCAAAAAGGAGCTATATCAGTTTCATTTCCACATCCACAAGAAGAAGCAAAAGACCAACTTCCTCCGTTCTCATATAAAGCAAAAGTAAAATTCTGTTGCGAACTATATTGACAATTATTTGTGCTAAAAGCCCATCCGTTTTCAAAGTTACCATTTGTGATTAAATTAGTCTGAGCGTTTACTGATAATTGTATTAGTAATTCTAATAAAATTATAATTTTAATTATTTTTTTCATTTGATTTCATTTTAATGTTAAAACTTTTTCTTTGTAAATTGTTCTATAAACTAATATGAAAATTAGATAATAAATACAAACCTGTACTTTTCACGTATAAGCTATTAAAATATGTATCAAACTCCAAACTACGATATCCATAAGAAGCACCTATTTCATAATATAAGCGTACTTTTTTATTTAAATGAATTTTATTTCCAACAAATAGGCTAGTTGACCAATTATATGGCTTATTTGAATAGCCTTTTAAAGGATTAAGTTTTTTAACATCAATTTTTGGATAATTTTCATATGTTTTTGTTTCAGTATCATTATTAAAATACACTTTTTCATGATATTTTTGCGTAAAATTTAAATCTCCTCCCATTTTTACATACATATCTATATTTTTACATAAAAAATTAGGCAAAGTATAGGTAGCATATAGAGGTAAATTAATTTTATAATATTCTGCTGACTGATGATAAACGGTAGTATCATAAGTAGCTAGATGAGAATTTATATCAATTTCGTTGCGATAGAGCCCAACAAAAGAAAAAGAATATTTTATAAGAGAA
>CAIOYH010000157.1 GCA_903862465.1 uncultured bacterium
CCTCTTTTTCATTTTGTCCAATTGGAAGAAAAAATAAATTTATTGTTTTTGGAAAATTTGAAAAACCAATATCTTTAAAATAATTATCACATTCAGTATAATAGCATTCAAAAGATACTTTTTTATATTCCGTAATAACGATATTGTTTATTATTTCAGGAGAAACTATAATTCTCATACCTGACAAACTCGATTTTTCAGATACGCGATATGCTCTAGCTATGCCAAGTCCAATAATATTTTTGAATTCATCTTTGTCTGCAATTTCATGTATTGTGTGGTTTATGAGAGCAGCAATATCACTAATCTTGATTGACCAATCTTTTGCTATTCCAGCTCTTAATAATACAGTACTATGATTTTTTATGGAAAAATTGCTATAATAACCAAAAACAATACTGAATATGTTATATAGTGAGAATAATATCAAGTGTGGATTATCTGACTGTAAATATACGCTATCGCTAAATGATTTTATAAACAATTCATCATTTATGCCTGATTGCTTAATCAATTTAAAAGTCGTGGAAACTGAAATTTGAAGATTGCCAAAGACATCAATTAAATTTTTGATTTTTTGATCTGTGCTTATTTCAATTGATTCAACAATATTTCCATATCCTAAAACATCAATAAAAGCACAATATTTTTGGTCTGATTTTAAAGTTACCATATTCCTAATACTAAAAGTTCCACCCAACACTTAATTCCGGATAGTAAATAAATTTCTTAAAATCATTATGACCACCAAAGTCCATCCTTAACCCTGCACTACAATTTAATGTAATATTTAGCAGTTTAATTGGGGTAATAGCTACACCCACATCGCCTAAAATATCAAGTAAATAGTTACAATAAAATTGATTGTAATAAACAAAAGAATTGCCTGTATATGGATCATAATATGACTTGAATGTGTGATAAAAAGCCTTAGGCTCTATACTTACGATTACTGATGGTCCTGCAAAACCTTTGATGATTTTACTTTTGTTGAAATAAAACTTTGGATTGACACCAAGTGAATATATACCAGCATCCGATGTCCAGCCGAAATAAAATGGGATTCGCAGTCCTATTAACTCTTTAAACTTATATTCATACCACACGGATGCTCTCTTAAATACAAATTGCAGTCCATCGACCGCTATAGTATTTTTTAGGTAGGTAGGCTTTATTTTTATCTTCTTTTCTTTTACCTTTTCTTCTTTAATTACTACGATTTCTTTCTCAATCTTAGTCAGTTTGTTAATTTTAGTCAGTTCTATTACATTTTTTTCAATACTTTTTATTTTTTCAGGCTCAGAAGCATCAATATATTCAACCTCTGCTATATTTTCATTTAATACTAGGATTTTGCCTTCAAACTCAACGCCATTTAACTTTTTGAATTTTACAAAATCTCCAATTTTTAAATCATTCTTTATTTTTGGAAGTTCTTCTATTTTGACTTCTGATTTAACCTCTTTTTTGATTGTAGATGATAACCTATACATTCGATTAAATTCTGCTTCATATTCTTTAACTTTTGAAGGTTCTAATGGGTCAATAAATTCAATTATTGCACCGCTTTTATTTATTCCTGTAACTTTTCCTTCCCATAGCCTTTCATTATTAACTTTTTTAAAAATAATAGGCATATTCAATTCTAAATCACTTTTGCTTTCAATCTTAATAATTTTTGTTAGTCTAGTCAGTTCAACTATACTCTCCTTTGTTTTATTAGGTTCACTCGGATCGATGTATTCAATAACTGCATTGTTATTATTGATTTCCGTAATTTTTCCTTGCAGTAATATTCCCTGCTCATTTTTTTTAAACACCACCAAATCTCCAACTTTAAAATCAGAACCATTTAATATTAAAAAATCTTGTCCTTTATTATCTATGATACATGAATAAACATTTTGAACTGAGAAGATTAATAATAGAATTTGCAGAAATAAAATAATATAGACTTTTTTCATCTTACTAAAAAGGTTAATTCTATTTATCTGTCTTTGTTAACTTTTGAATTTCTAATTCAATTTCTTTCGTTTTTGAATTTGTAGGATCGGTATATTCAACTGTGGCAATATTCTGATTAATTTGTATAACTTTCCCTTTTAAGAAAGGTGCATCCTCAAATTTTTTGAATAATATATAATCTCCGACTACTATACTTTTCTTTTCAATTACAGGAGTTTCTTTTATTGGCTTATCAATTTTCGTTAATTGAGTAACATCTTTACCTACCTCTTTAGTTTTTGAAGGGTTATTTGGATCAGTGTACTCAACAAAAGCAATATTTTGGCTAATTGAACTTATTTCTCCTTTTAAATAATTACCAGTCGCTTCATCTTTAAATGCTACATAATCACCATTTCTTAATTCAATTGCTTTCTTTTCATTCTCTTTATTTACTGAGTTATTAATTTCTCCAGACGTTGTTGTTAAAGGTTCTGATCTCTGAATTTTAATAATTTTATTTTTTACAAAATTCATAGGAGCACCTGTTAATTTTCCGTCTTTAACCACTAAGCATTTTTCATCATCAATCCATCCAGTAATTTTTCCAGTGCATCGTAGCCCATTTGCTACATATTGAACTGCATCTCCAATTGCCAAACCTCTATATGTTTCTATCACTCCTTCAATTCCCCAAACATCACCTTCTGCAGCGTAATATTTTTTATTGCCATTCGTGATTAAGTATATCGTAACGTTAGTCATATATTCTCCGCCAGCAACATTTTTTAAAGTTTCATTTATAGCATCATCTATGGTTTTAGATTTAGATTTCTTTTTTTCATTATTTGAACCAAGGGTATAATTTTTTAACAGTTTGTAATTTTTTAAACTCTCGTAATTTCTTGAAGACACCATTGTTAGTTTACCAATTGGAGCTACAGTGCAACTACTCAATAATCCAATTATTACCAATAATCCACACAATTCATAAAATCTCGTGTTTATTTTTTTCATTTTTTTATGTGTTTATCCCCGCAGTCCCAACGAAGTTTTTATACATAAAAAAAGCGTGGAACTATAACCATATTCGTATCTGAGGCACTAGGATGCCATGTATGCAAATAAGTTCAGCCCACGCCTTTGGCGTGAGCGTCATACTTATTATCCTTGCATACATTGAAGATTCCTAGTTTTCAGATACAGAACAAAAGCTAACGCTTTCTTTTAAATTTCTTATGTTGTAAAGAACGAAGCAAAATTTTCCCAAATTTCGCGCTACAAATATACACCTTTTATAATTACTATTACAAAAACAAACAAAAATAGTTAAAAATAATTTTAACCCCCAATTTCCGGCAACAGTAGGGGCGTATCGCATACGCCCTTTAACCAAAAACAAATATTCCGCATTCAACAGGTCGCCCCTAATGGGGCTTAAATTCGCACGAACATTTTTTTCTACAAACAGCCCGCCTCTCCGAGGCTTAAAAATAATATCCCTCCCTGTTATAGTCCCGACATTGCATGTCGGGGTTGGGGTTAAAAAAAAATAATCAAAAAAAAAAGAGCCCGAACACCCCAGTCCAAGCTCCTAAAAATCTTTCTTTTTTTCATTCAGAAATCTCAAATCTAAAATCTCAAATCTCAAATCTCAAATCTAAAATCTAAAATCTCAAATCTCAAATCTAAAATCTAAAATCTCAAATCTCAAATTATTCATCAGGCGGCGGCGGATTCACCCCAACAGCCTCCATCTCCACATTAACCACCAAATTCTCCCCCTTCAACACCAACAACGCCACCTCTTTTCTCACATATCCCTCCAACTCAAAAACCAATATCACATCGCCATCCTGATAAACATCCAATTTATACAACCCATCAGCACTGCTCACCACGCCATGCTTCTCATCTCCCTCTATCAAAACCGAAACATTTCCCAACACAGTCGTTGTACCTGCCTTCTTTATACCTCCTGTAATATCACAAATCGGTTTCCTATAACGATGTCCCAAATCAACTATAACTCTCGATTTCGTATAAACAGTAACAAACTCATGATTATCCTCCTCAAAATGATTCATCAACTTATCCATCTTTTTCAAAAGTCTCATACACTTTGCCACATGCAAATGAATCGTCTCCCGCAATCCTGCTCCCAAATCCGTATTATTCTTCGGTGCAGTCATAAATTCCTTATAAGCATCCACCCTGTTTTTCAAAGTAGTCAAATCCAATGCCGTAACATTATAATCCACCAAAGAAGTTGCTATGGGATGCAACACATTATAAACCATTTCTGCCTTATTTGCCTGCTCACTATCCACCAAATGCAACAACTCACTCTTCGAAAAATCCATTTTTTCCAACAAAAGCGTATTTTCCGTATCATCCGCAAAAGCATAGCCCGAACCCGAAACCTTCATACAAGAAATAACCATCAACCCTCTCAAACGTTCCTTCTCCTTTTTCGGTCCGCTATCAATTTCCATCAACAGGTTTTCCTTGTCATTTATGATTACTAATTCTGCATCCAAAGTAGTAACATACCCTGAAAACTTAACAAAATCAGCCCAAACTGTACTGAAAGTATCCAACGTCTTTCGCGTCGCCACTATCATTCTTTTTCTATTATTCGTTACATTATCCATATAATTTATGTGTTAGTTTATTATTTTTACAAAAAATCGGTGACAAAATTAAAACTTTTTTTCATATCTCCAAACATCCGGTAATAATTTTTTCTCATGCTAAAGTCCTAGTACGGCTCCAAGCAGTGCTACGACTAAAATCTATTGTGTACTATTGTGCCTATTGTGGTTAAAAATCAGACCAATATTCGTAATTCGTAGTACTTCCAGATGGAGTCTTCTATTTTATAATTTGGACTAAAATTTAAACTCAAAAATCTCAAATCTCAAATCTAAACTCGAAACAAAACCTTCAACCGCGAATCTTCAACCCACTTTCGCGTATATTCAATCTTCTATGACAAATCGTCAGTCCACTATGACAAATATTCAGTCCACATCCTCGAAACAAAATATTTAATCGCGAATCTTCTCCCCACATCTGCGAATCTCTTCCCAACATCTGCGAATCGTCTCCATTTTCGCGCATAAAAAAAAATTTAACCGCGAATCTTTAACATCACATCGCGAAACAAAACTTTTCTCCGCGAAACGTTAAAATTATACGTGAAACGTTAAGTTTATACGCGAAACGTTAAAATTATATGCGAAACGTTAAAATTATATGCGAATCTTTCAACTTCTTAACAAGTACAAAAATATTTCACCTCCCAACCTAATCTGCAAAACATGGAAAATTGCTTTTAATTTTTTAAAAACACATCATTTGTATATTTTAATTCGCTATCTTTGCATAAAAAAACAACCATCCCATGAAACACTCCTTCTACCTTATAATCCTTGCTTCCTCCCTCTTGTTCACAAGCCGCGCCGAAGCCCAAACCCCCACCATCAAATGGTTCTACGATGTCAATGATGCTTCCTTCGGGCAAAGCGCCGCTGCCGATATTGACCACGACAACAAACTCGAATTGGTGTTCGGTTGCTATCGCAATGATAGTTGTGTCTATGCCTTGAATGCCGAAGATGGTTCTTTACTATGGAAATACAACACCCATCCTGCGGGCTACGAAGGCTGCAACGATGTGGCTCCCATCATTTATGATGTTGACGCTGACGATTCCCTCGAGGTAGTTGTTCCAAGCTCCTGCAATGGCGTCACCTTTTGTTTCAACGGCAGAAGCGGAGCCGTCAAATGGCAGACGGACACCTACGGAAGCGATTCGCCGCCCACCATTGCCGACATTGACAATGATGGCAAACCCGAGATACTGCATGGCGAATTTGGCGGCTATGTCATCTGCATCAATGCCGAAAACGGCTCCGTCAAATGGAACATTCCTGTGGATGTTTCCACCACCAGCACCCGCATCAACACCGCGCCCACCATAGTGGATTTGGATGGCGATGGCAATCTCGATTTTGTCGTTGCCAGTTGGAAAGGCGACACCAACAAAGTGTTTGCCTTCAGAGGCTACGACCATGCGCTCTTGTGGACCCATGCGGTGCGCGATTGGGTGTATCATGGCACCGCCGTTGCCGACCTCGACCACGATAACAAACCCGAGTTGGTTATAGGCGATTACAGCGGAAAACTATTTGTGTTGAATGGCGAAAATGGCAGCCTCGCTTGGTCTTATACCTCTCCAGACGGCTATTACATTGGCGACCCGGCTTCCATTGGCGACCTCGATGGCGATGGTTCCTGCGAAGTGGTGTTCTCCAGTTGGTATAGGATGATAGCCCTGCGCAGCGACAGTACGCTGTTTTGGGAATACGATATTCCGAATTATCCCAGTGCGTTTCGTGGTGCAGCACTTGCCGATGTGGACAACGACAGCAAACCCGATGTGATTTTCGGCACCAGCGATGGGATGGTCATTGCCCTGAAAGGAACCACAGGCGACACCCTTTGGACCGTCAACCTTGCAGCGCATTATGGCAACGTGTTCGACATTGACCATGCACCCATCATTGCCGATTTCGACAACGACGGCTTGCTCGATTTGTTCCTAGTGGGCGGTCATGGCGAATATCCTGCTTTCGAGAATGACTACGGTAGAGGATATGCCTTGTCCATTGGTGCCGGCGCGGGACCCGATTGGTTGATGTTTCAGCGGGACATCCGCAGACAATCCTCCCTCTGCGAATTCGCCACAGGCATCCCCGAGCAAACATCTGAAGATGAAAAAGGAATAATCGTATATCCCAACCCTGCCGGAAATAGCATGAGCATCATTTTGGAGAATCCATCAGCAGAAAGTCATACCGTCAGCATATATACTGCCACAGGACAGACTATTCTAAAAACACAAACCTCAATAGGTTCGCAAATAACCGTTGAAACTTCCGTCTTGCCCAGCGGACTGTATTTCTTTACGGTTCAAAACCATGATGGCATAATAGGAAAAGGGAAATTCGTGAAAGAATAAAATAAATGGGATAACGTGTTGCAAATCTATTCTTAGTGTTCCTTAGTGCTCTTAGTGTCTCAGTGGTAAGAAAGCCGGCAACTACCCAAACAAATACGAAAACAACTCTTCCACTTTCCGTATAGGGATAATCTTAATGTTATAAGTTTTTTTATCAAGACTTAAAGAATTATATTTTGAGATAACAATCTCTTCGAAGCCCAATTTTTCGGCTTCCGAAATACGTTGTTCAATGCGATTCACCGAGCGCACCTCGCCCGAAAGCCCTACTTCGGCAGAGAAACATGTTTTCATGCTCACGGGTATATCTTCATTGCTTGACAGCACCGAAGCCAACACCGCCAAATCAATAGCAGGGTCGTCAACACGTATGCCTCCGGCTATATTCAAAAACACATCTTTAGTGCCCAAGCGAAAGCCGCAACGTTTTTCCAACACTGCCAACAACATATTCAAGCGCCTCAAATCAAAACCCGTGGACGAACGCTGTGGATTGCCATACGCCGCACTGCTCACAATGGATTGCACTTCGATGAGCAAAGGTCGCAAGCCTTCGATAGTAGAGGAAACGGCTATGCCGCTGAGATTCTCATCGCGTTGGGACAGCAGCACCTCCGAAGGGTTTGCCACTTCGCGCAGTCCGCTGTTTTGCATCTCATAGATCCCCATTTCTGATGTGGAGCCAAAGCGATTCTTTACCGAACGCAAAATGCGATACATATAATGACGGTCGCCTTCAAATTGCAGCACCGTGTCCACCATGTGCTCCAATATCTTGGGTCCGGCAATGGTACCATCCTTGGTGATATGCCCGATTAAAAACACAGGCGTGTTGGTCATCTTCGAATACTTTTGAAACTCCGAAGCACATTCTCGGATTTGAGAAATACTCCCTGCCGATGATTCTATCAAAGACGTTTGCAGAGTTTGGATGGAATCAATCACCAACATTTGGGGTTTCAACTCTTCTATATGTTGAAAGATGTTTTGCGTGTTGGTTTCGTTCAGAATATAACAATTGGGGCTGTGGGCATGGATGCGTTCGCTGCGCATTTTAATTTGTTGTTCGCTTTCTTCTCCGGTGATATATAGCACGCGTGTATTCTTGATACTCAACGCCACCTGCAACATCAAAGTTGACTTCCCGATACCGGGTTCCCCACCTATCAGCACCAAAGAGCCGGGAACTATGCCTCCGCCCAACACGCGATTCAATTCATTGTTGCACGAATCTATGCGTTGGATGGTATCAATATCTATATCTTGAATTAGCTTGGGTGTTGATTGGTTGTTGAGTCGCAAAGCAGATTTGCCCCCCGAACTTTCTTTCTGCACCACTTCTTCCACGTAGGTATTCCACTCCCCGCAACTCGGACAATGCCCTATCCATTTTGAGGATTGCGCCCCACAATTCTGACAAAAGAAAACGGTTTTAAGTTTTGCCATACGTGTTTAAGGATTCGAGCGGATTTTCTTTTCGATAATAGAAGTAGAATAACCTTCCACCAAATCTATGGTTTCAACTTTGCCGCCAAGCTGTAAAACGAAATCGGCTCCCACGATTTGGTCAACCATATAATCTTTCCCTTTCACCAAGATGTTAGGAGCAATATAGCGTATCAAATTATAGGGAGTCTCCTCATCAAACACAATAACCGCCGCAACAAACGACAAAGAAGCCAACACCATAGCTCTAGAATGGATGTCAGATATTGGTCTGTTTTCGCCTTTCAAGCTGCGCACAGAACTGTCACTATTGATACCGATGATGAGTTTATCACCCAAGTCGGCAGCTTTTGCCAAATAATCTATATGTCCAAGATGAAGTATGTCGAAACAACCGTTGGTAAAAACCAAAGAAAAGTTTTTGAAGCGAAAATAATGCAAGGTTTTTTCAAAGTCTTCCTTCGAAAAAAAAACTTTATTTTGGATGCTTTCCAGTTTTGTCATCAGGTTTGTTATTAATGATAGGAAGCATAATTAGAGAAACAATTCCCGCCAAAATAATGATAAAGGTTTGTGCTCCCCAAATCAACCATCCTAAAGCGAAACCTGTAATATTCGGAACTCTTGCATCGGGAATGCTATATTGCGTCAGTGTTTCGGCAACAATCACGGGATAAATTCCAATGCCCCCTTGAACCACCATAATGCCTATGGTACACATCACCAATACAGAAAACACAGAATAGAAACCGGGGTTACTAGTTTCCACAAAACTATAAAAACAAACATAACTCATCAAATAGTACATCATCCATATCAAGACGGTATAAACCATAAACATGAAAGGATTTTTTACTTTCGCTAATGATTTTAAACCTTCCAAGAAACCTTTCAGGATAGCTAATATTTTCTGATAGAAGCGATATTTCAACAAGCGTTTGTGGTATATCCATATAAAAATGGTAAAACAAATCACACAAAAGATAAAAGCATAAAGCAAATAACCTTTTCCAAAAAATTCGAACTTGCTTTTTAGAGGAAGTGTAATCTTTTCATTCACATAGCCCGAAATGGTTTTATATTGAAAAATAAGATTTACAAAGAATAAAACCAAAAAGGTCAAGAAGTCGAATGCTCTTTCGGCGATTACGGTTCCAAAGGACTTTTCAAAAGGGATTTTTTCATACTTTGTTAATATGGTGCAACGACTTATTTCACCCAAGCGGGGGATAGCTAAATTGGCAAAATAGCCTATCATCAGGCTGAGAAAAGTATTTTTAAATTTCGGTTGGTAGCCAATGGTGTTTATAAGCATATTCCATCGGATAGTTCTAAACACATGACTCAACAGACCAATAACAAAACATAAGATTAACCACCAATAATTTGCCGCAGAAAAAGATTTAAAGATTTGATGCTTCTGTTCATCTGTCAAATCTTTTACAAAAATCCAAATGAAAAAGAAGCCTATTCCTAAAAATAGTATGAGTTTAAGAGCGGTGAAAAGGTTTTTTTTCAAAGAAACTATTTTAATTGGTTGGTTTCAGAATCAGGAAAAACAACGTGAGGCGAAAAAGTTTTTGCTTCTTCAAAATCCATGCTAGCGTAAGAAACAATAATAATTAAATCGCCAATAGCAACTTTATGCGCAGCCGCTCCATTGATACCAATGGTGCAACTTCCTCTCAGCCCCTTAATTACATAAGTGTTGAAACGCTCGCCATTATTGATGTCGTAAATATGCACGCGTTCATTTTCAATAAGATTTGCTGCTTCCATCAAATCTTCGTCAATAGTAATACTCCCGATATAATTCAATTCGGAATGGGTAACTTTTACCCTGTGGATTTTTGATTTTAATACTTCGATATTCATGATTTTGCAAAATTACAAAAAATTTTCATGTTATCAATCAAACGAACATTATCCATAAAAATTGCTGCAAATGCTCTAGGGCTTTTTGAGTCCTTCCAACTGCTAATAGGTTGCAAGCTATTCTCATCAGCAATTTCAAAATAGTCGAGTTTAAATTCAGGAAAAGCTGAAAATTTGGTGATAAATTCTTCCTTAACTTCAGCAACACTTGCTATAGCTGCATGCTCCACACAATGCTTCAATAGTGCATAGATTTGAGGAGCTATTGCTCGTTGATGTAACGTTAGGCGCACATTCCTCGAACTCATAGCCAAACCATCCGCTTCTCTTATAATTGGGCATGGAACAATTTCGATATCGAAGTTCAATTGCCTTACTAATGCTTGAATAATCATCAATTGTTGAAAATCTTTTTCACCAAAATAGGCTTTATCGGGTTTTATTATCTCAAAAAGTTTTTTTACCACAATAGCCACCCCATTAAAATGTCCCGGTCGAAAAGAACCTTCCATCACATTTTCAAGTTGTCCGAAGCTAAAGGATTCATTAGGTGTTTCCGGGTACATTTCCTTTACGGAAGGGATAAACAACACGTCGCAACCATTTTTCTTCAACAATGCAATATCCACATCGTCTTGAACAGGGTATTTATCAAAATCCTCTTTATTATTAAACTGCACCGGGTTGACAAAAATACTACAAACCACAATATCGTTTTCTGTTTGTGCTTTTTCAATCAACGAAAGATGCCCTGCATGAAGAGCTCCCATAGTAGGAACAAAGCCAATAGTATGGATTTCTTTTTTTAAGAACCCAAGAGAGGTTTGAATGTCATTTATTTGAGTAAAAATCTGCATATAAAAATTTTTACAAACTTATAAAAAGTATTTGAGAAAAGATGTGTTTTTGAAATAAAATTATTCTTAGCAGTAATGAATGATTATTGTTTAACTAGTTTTATGAGTTCAAAATGATTATCCAATTCGATCTTTAATAAGTAAACACCTGCTGAGAAAGTTGAAGTTTGCACAACAGTTTTATCTATCAAGTGTCCTTCGAAAACAATTTGACCAATAGAATTAAAAATGTCAAACTTACAAGATGTAGGATAACCAATAAATTCAATAATAAACTCATTTGAAATAGGGTTAGGATATACACGTATTACATTGTTTATGACATTGTCTTCAATTCCAATAGTTAGAATATCTATACAAGCTGAGGTGTCAGAACAAGATCCTTGACTTACAATGACTGCATAATTCCCATTAAAAGTTGGAGTAAATGTCTGATTAATTTCATTATTTATAGTGGTGAAGTTATTGTTGCAATCAATCCATTGGTAACTATCAGCCATTGCATTAGCCATAAGCTCTGTCCCAGTAAGTGTTACACCAATTTGTACCGTATATACTATTAACTGTAATGTGTAGGTACTATCGCACCCTGTGCTGCTAGTATAGTTTGCCAAATATGTCCCCCCACTTGTATAAGAATTTCCTTGCCATGAGTAACTATCCCCTTGACAAATGCTATGGTTTTCCGAGAATGCGTATGTAGGATTTACGACAAGATGCAACGTATAACTGCTATCGCAACCTGTGCTACTAGTAAAGTCTGCAAAATACGTTCCTGTACTTGTATAGGTAATTGCTTGCCAAGGGTAGCTTTCGCCTTGACAAATGCTATGGTTTTCGGAGAATAAATACACAGGATTTACGACAAGATGTAAGGTGTAAGTGCTATCGCAACCCTTGCTGCTAGTATAGTTTGCCAAATATGTTCCTGCGCTTGTATAAGTATTTCCATGCCAAGCATAACTCTGTCCATCACAAATGCTATGGTTTTCTGAGAATGCGTATGTAGGATTTACGAGAAGATGCAGCGAATAAGTGCTATCGCAACCCGTGCTACTAATATAATTTGCCAAATACGTCCCTGTACTTGTAAATGTATTTCCATGCCAAGCATAACTCTGTCCATCGCAAATGCTATGGTTTTCTGAGAATGCGTATGTAGGATTTACGACAAGCTGCAGGGTATAAGTGCTGTCGCAACCTTTGATGCTAGTATAGTTTGCCAAATATGTTCCGGCGTTTGTATAGGTGTTTCCGTGCCAAGCATAACTCTGTCCCTGACAAATGCTATGGTTTTCGGAGAATGCGTATGTAGGATTTACGACAAGATGCAGCGTATAAGTGCTGTCGCAACCTGTGCTACTAGTATAATTTGCCAAATACGTTCCTGCATTTGTATATGTATTTCCGTGCCAAGGGTAATTCTGTCCCTGACAAATGCTATTGTTTTCAGAGAATGCGTATGTAGGATTTACGACAAGATGCA
>CAIOYH010000158.1 GCA_903862465.1 uncultured bacterium
ACATTCAATTAAGAATGCTTCAAATGTTTGCATTTTTTTCATAATAAGTATTTTATTTTTAAGTATATATTAATAAAAAAATACAGTTTTTTATAGCATAAAAAAAAGCCTTCCTAAGAAGGCTTTTTTATTTAGCTAATTGAAGATTATTTATCTGCAATTTTTTTAGTATTAATGTCAGTCAATCTATCCATGTTTTCTAGTACTTTCATACCAAGAAGAGCGTCAATAGATCCGCCACCACCACCTTCTTTACCACCCATAATAAGAATTTGAGGCATAATGCTAACTTTATTTTTACCAACTTCTTCAATAATTTTATATTGAGCAAAGTTGTTATTACCCATAGCATCAACTGCTAATCTATACGCTTCTGCTGTTGCAGAACCTACTGCGAGAGTAGCACTTGCTTCAGCTTCACCATTAACTTTCTTTTGAAAAGCTTCGGCTTCAGCTTGAATTTTTACAGACTCACCTTTACCTCTTGCACTTTCAATTGTAGCATTTGCGTTTTTCTTAGAAATTTCAACACCTAAATCTGCACCTACAAGTTGTCCTTGCATATTTGCGATAGCTGTTTGTTTTTCAAGATCCTGTTTTGTCAACTGTGCCATTTTTTGCGTGGTGAAAGTTTTTTCTTGCTCACCAGCAATTTTACGGTCAGTTAATGTTTTCATTAATTCTTCTGGTGGAACGATATCACCAATCAATGTATCAACCGCAGTTACATTATATACATCAAGTACATTTTTGATGTGCATTTTTGCTTCTTTTTGTCTTTCAGAACGAGTTACTAAGAAATCAATAACATCTGAATTTTGTGCACTATTTCTAAAATAGTTACCAATTGTAGGTTCAAGAACCTGAGATACAAGATTTTTTACAGAACCAAATCTTGCGATAACCATAGGTGCATTAGTATAAGAGATATTAATAATCTGAGAAACATCAAGGTTAAACTTGAAACCATCTTTTGAACGAACAGTAATAGTACAAAGTTTATCATCAAGATTATGTGCTTCTGTACGAGCATTAGCCCAGTTTAATACAATATTGTAAGTTGGTACAACTTCAACACGCATAATTTTTGTATTTATTGGATATTTACCTGGGTCAAGAGTTGTTTTCCAAACACCTTTTTTACCTTTTTCAACAATATTTCCATGTATAAAATCAGAGCCTGATAAGTCAACACCTTCTGGCCCAACATAAGAAACAACAACACCAGCATTTGAAATTGGAATTTCAGTCATTGGAATTTCTTCTACATTAACAAACCAAGGATTAAAGTTATAAGAACCTGATAATACAACTTGTTCTTGTAAACCTCTACGTCCGCCATTATTTAAGAATGCGTCAGGGTCTTGAAAGTTATTATGTCCAAGAATATGAGGACCAGCGATTGAACCTTGTTCTAATGGTTCACCATCAAGAATAGTAATAATACCAACAGCATTTGGCGATATTCTTACAATATCAAAACTAGTTACTTTGAATAGCCTGTGATTAATACGGTAAGTACCTGCTGTTAAAAATTGAGTTTGTCGTCCTTTTTGACCACCATTAATTAAAAAAGCTTTAGCGTCCTGAAAGTTTTGACATTCTACTTTTCTAGCAAGAATTTTACCAATTGGAATTTCTTTTCCACCTTCAGCTTGAACTAATCCAATTTTACCTTTTTCAATAACTAATAAAGGCTCAATGTCAATGTTATACTGCCAAGGCCAGTACCAAAAATATACACCTGGTTTTAATACATCTGCCTGAATACCAGATTCTTCATTAGTTGCAAAAATTTCACCTTCTTTAAGAAGTTTATTTGCACCAAATAGTTTGAATTTTTTTGTTACTATACCGACCTTATCTTCTGGTATAATCCAAATACCAAACAAACGGAAAGTCCATTTGTACAAAACGATCATTAGTAAAACGGGTAAAATCCAACC
>CAIOYH010000159.1 GCA_903862465.1 uncultured bacterium
GATTTTGAATTAAAAATGAAAAATTAAAAATGAAAAATTGAGGCTTCTTCGGATAGTTTCAATGATACCACAAAGGCACTAAGAAGCAAAGAACACGAAGTTTTCTAAAGTGTTTCATATTATGAAGCATGGCTTTGTGAGTCTTTGTGTCCTTGTGTCTTTGTGGTATTTTTTTGTGTAGTGATTTGAGATTTTTGAATGAAAAATGAAAAATTAAAAATGAAAAATCGTTGTTGCCCGATTCGATGCTGTATAGTCCCTATGGGACTTAAAAAACTGCGTATGTAAATTTTCTATAAACATTACATCCCTACGGGATTATTAATAGCAGCACGCAAATCTGTCCCGTAGGGACAAAATATCGGTAGTAAAATAAACAGACATAACCCCTAAGTCCCGTAGGGACGTAATATAGTTGAAAAATAAGCCTAACAATGAATTGAAAGGGATAATAAAACAAAAAGATTCCAAAAAAATCTATCCCGTTTGACTTATTTTTTGAAGCGCCGTCCGATTGAGGATGACGATATTTTTTTCATTCAAAGAGATGATGCCATCTTTTTCAAAAGATTTAAGAAGTTTGACAGCGGTTTCGGTGGATAATCCTGCGAAATCGGCGATGTCTTTGCGCGAGAGATGGTTGAAGATATCCAAAGCGGCAAATTGGTCGGAGCTGAGGTAGAGTAAGGCGTCGGCGATGCGTCCGTTCATCTGTTTATACATCAAGTTGCGGACAGCATCGTAAAGCGTGGCGGATTGTTCGCAATGGCGTTTGATGATATTGAAAGCGAAGGAGCCGTTTTGGCGGGCTACCTTGGCGATAGCGATTTTTTCAATGAGAAAAACACGGGTTTCCGTAAGTGCAATGGTAGAATAGGAGAAAGTATCTTCAGTGAAAACGGAGGAAATGCCCAAAAATTCGCCTGCTTGCGAAATGCGCAGGTTGTAATTATGAACGCCGTCGCCTTCCACGTATTGTTTTACGAAGCCACTCATGATGAACATAATATAAGTGGCAAAGGTGCCTTGTTTGGTCAGATTTTCGCCTTTGCGAAACAACACTTGCGTCTTGGAAGCACGAATGAGCTGCACTTCTTCAGGCGTGAGAAGCTGAAAACAGGGGGCTTGGATGTCGCAGAGGAAATCTGCATCGGTTTCGGGAATGGTCTTCATCGGAAAATTTTTGTAAAATTACAAAAATCTATTCAAATGGATGAAAATTTTTGGAGATTTTTTTTGTTACACGGAGATGCACGGAGGGAGACACAGAGATGCACAGAGAGAATCCGTGAAAGATTTTCTCTGTGCAAGAATAAAAATGATAGATTTTTTTAGTGTCAAAGTTTATTGTCCTTCGACTACGGATTTGACGATGGCGAAGGATTCGTTGTTGGCTGCGCGTATGGCATCCACGGCGGTGGCGGGCATTTCGCTTGCCATCGCTTCCATGTTGAGCAGGGCGATGTAAGCTTTGCCGTCTTCTTTTTGATAAACCGAGATGCGGCAGGGCATCATCACGGAAACGATGCGTTCGTGATTTTTTTCGAGCATAGCGCCTGAATATTCGGGTTTGCAAATCTCGATAACTTGCACGGGGCGCACCGCTTTGCCGGCGTTTGCCAAGGATTGTTGTAAATTGTGAACGGCAGGATTTTGCCAATTTTGAGCTGTGGCGGCTGCGATAAGCTTCGTCACGGTGGTTTCAACATCGAAAGGACTCGCGTGTTCGATGATAAGCGGATTGTTTTTCATACAATAGGTTTTATTTGTTTATTAATCTAATTCTTTTGCAATAGCTATTGCCGCGATAGTTCCATCGGCAACGGCGGTGGTTATTTGTCTGTACTTCTTGCTGATAACATCGCCCACGGCATACACATCGTAGATGCTCGTGCGCATATCTTCATCGGTTTTGATGTAGCCCCATGTGTCGAGTTTCAGTTTGTCGGCAAACAAATCGATGTTGGGTTTCATGCCGATAAAAACAAAAACGCCGTCGGAGGTGATGGTGGAGGTGGTTTTGGTGTTGAGATTTTCCACGGTGGTGATGATTTTGTCGCCTACGCGTTCGAAACCGCGCGGCTCGTGTTCGAAGAGGGTTTTCACCTTTTTGTTTGCTAGGAGTTTCTCTTGTGCCTGCTTGTTTGCCGTGAAGGAAGCAAATTGATGCACCATGGTGATTTTGGAAGCGAATTTGCTGATGAAATCGGCTTCTTCCACGGCGGAATTGCCGCCACCAATCACCACCACTTCTTTGTCACCATAATATTTAGCGTCGCAGGTGGCGCAGTAGGAGATGCCTTTTCCCTTCAACTCTTTTTCGCCCGGGACGCCCATCAGATTGGGAGAAGTGCCCGTGGCGATGATGATTTTTTTCGCTTTGATGGTTTCGAATTCATCAATCACAACTTCTTTTTTCTCGAGATCCACTTGGGAGACATCCACGGCGACTTTATAAACCGTGCCGCAGAGTTTGGTTTGCTCCGACATGTTGTGCGACAACATATAACCGGGTTGTGGTTCGATGAAACCCGGATAGTTAGAAACCTCATGCGTAGTGGAAACTTGACCGCCGGGCAAGGCAATATCTATCAAAACGGTGTTGATTTTGGCTTGGCAGAGGTATAAACCTGCCGTAAGCCCGCCGGGACCTGCACCAAGAATCATCACATCATACTCAGAAACGCTTGGAGTTATCTGCGATTTGATTTCCCGCACACGCGATTCGGGCAACATGCTGTCGAGCTGATGGATGATGTCGCTGCGTTTGATGCCGCCCGAAAGTGTTTGGGGTAAGGGAACGCCTTTTTCGAAAAAAAGCAGCGTTGGCGAGGATTTCACGCCAAGACTTTCCGCCAATTGGCGGTTTTCCTGACGGAAGATTTTTAAGAATTTGATGTCATTGCCATAAAGATTGGCTAAACCCTCAAACTTGGGCGCAACGGCTTCACAAGGAGGGCATTCTGTGGAATAAAAATCGAGCACGACGCGATCGGCATCGAGCACTTCCACTTGAAAATCGGAGGCTGATATTTCTTTCATGATAAAATTGGAATTAGGGTGATAAATGGTGTTGTTGTGAAATGTGTTTGGGGATAAATTTTCTAAGATATTGATTTAGGGGAAATAGGAAGCGAAGCCGAGTTCGAGCAAATTGGTAACGGGGCGACAATCCGCAGAACAAATCGTGTTGTTTTTATTTTTTGCGATGGAGCCGCAACCGCCTCCGCAAGCCAATTGCACATTGCAGTCGGCACATTCGGGGATGGTGGTCACGTCGCGATTTTCCCATGCGGAAATCAGGTCTTGCTTGCGCGAAATTTCGGGATAAAAAGTGCCCAAAGCTTCGTCGGCTTTGCCCACAGTGGCGGTGCAGGAATAGATAGTGCCCGTGTAGTCGAACGCCCACTCCGTCTTGCAGGCAGGGCAGGAATCGAACAAAGGATGGGGCAAATCGCCATTTTCGAACAGGAATTTCGAGATGGAATAGGCGGGTTTGTGGAATTCGAGAATGTGGGGAAATTCTTTAACAAGGTGATAGATGTTTTCGTAGAGCGAAATGCGCGAAAACAAATTTTGAGCGTCGGCTTGGCAATGATGCAGTTCATAGTTTCTGCCGAGTTGTGTTTTGAAGATGTCGGATTCTGTCCACCCTTTTTCGATGGCGAATGCCGCCAAAGCGGGAAGTTCGGCGATGTTTTCTTTGTCAACCACCATGCGCAAGTTGATGGGCAAATGATTGGCGAGACAGGCGTCAATGCCTTCAACAATGTTGTTGAAAGTCGGGCTACCATCTTTGAGGAAACGACGTTTGTTGTGCATGTAGCTCGTACCGTCGAGGGTAACTTGGATTTCGCGAATGGGCGCATCCTTCAAGATGTCCATATAATCCACAAGCGCAAAGCCGTTGGTCACGAGCGCCACCTCTAAATTGGCGGCGCGGGCTTGTTGAAGCAGATAGGTGATAATTTCTTTCTGCTTGGGCGAGTTCATCAGCGGTTCGCCACCGAAGATGGTCAGATATTTTTTGCGCGAAGCGAATTCCGTAATGATATAATTGAAAAATGCATCAATGATTTCGACGGAGAGATGCTGATGGTTGTTGGTGTATTCGTCTTGATAGCAATAGGTGCAAGCGAAATTGCATGCATAGTTGGGAACGAAGAAAATCTGCAACTCGTCATCGTCGCGTGCATCGAGAAAATCGAGGTAGGTGCTTTGATAAAGGCGTGCTTCTTCCTCGGGATTAACGATGTAGCCCTGTGCTGTCAAACTCTCGCGGAAGTCGGCAGGAAGTTCCTTGCCCTTTTGAAAATCGAGCAACATCGCGGCTTCATCGGGCGCTAAAATATCTGCGGAGCCATTGAGGAGATTCACGATGAAATAGTTATCGGAATCAGCGATGCGCGAAAAGATGTTGTGTTTAGAGAGAATCATGGTGCAATTGGGATTATACTTATAAATGATAGCATGTTACTCAATACCTAAATTGGTATATGGGTATTTAGAACTTAAAAATTAATCGTGGCAACCCGCAGCGTTGATAGATGTTTTGGCGCAGCATTGAGCGGCTTTTTTGTTGTTGACTTTTTCGGTCTTCTTTTTCACTAAATTTTTCATGATACTTGGTTTTTAGATTGTTGGTTTGATTTTATGTTTAAAATAATTTTTATTGATAATGATTTACTGTTGACATAAACATGCGGAAACCGTTTTTCCTGCTATGGTGAAGCTAACCACTTCGGCATTTCCTTTGGGATAGGGAGCAGATTCTTCCAAGATTTCGATGAGGTTGAAACCTGCGTTTTCGAGATGTTGCATGTATTCGTCGCGTGTCACGGCACCTGCCCAACATTCGGAAACGGCAACGGGATCATTGCGAAATTCGTCGGCAATAGGGGTAGTAGCGTAGATGTCACTGATCACAAATCTGCCGTTTTTCTTTAGGATGCGATGGATTTCGTTCCAAACGGCTTGTTTGTCGGCGGCATGATTCAGTGTACAGTTCGAGATAACCAAATCGGCGACTTTGTCGGGCAAAGCTATCGTTTCGAGTTGGCTATTGATGAAACTCACGTTGGTAACTTTGAATTTGGCAGCGTTGAGACGAGCTTTTTCCAACATGCCGTCGGAAACGTCAATGCCATACACAAAGCCTGTTGCGCCCACCGCCTCTGTCATGCGCAACACATCCGTGCCGCGACCGCTGCCAAGGTCAACGCATATTTCGCCCACCTGAGCGGCAGCATAATGAATGGCGCCTCCGCACGAGAGACAGCATTCGGATTCAGCCAATTCGCTATATCGTTTGTTGATTTCTTTTATTTCCATAATTAAACTCCAAAATTAATCAATTTTTGCAACTTCCGCACGGACGATTCACAAAAAATAATCCCAAGACGCCTCCAAAGAGGGTGCTCGAAATGGGATTGCCTGTGATTCCGCACGTTCCGGAGCTGCATCCTTGAAAATAATAATATAAAAAACCTAAGGTGCTTCCGATAATTACACCCGAAGCAGGCTTCCAAAAGTAGGAAGAGCGCAACAATTCCTTAAGTGTTTTGGGTTTGTTAGATGTCTTGCAGCTATCGTCCATTATTTTTTCTTTATGGTCGAGATGCCGAAAGGGAGATAGAGAGGACATCTGCTGATAAGGCTCGTGAGTATAAAGATACCCGAAAGAATGAGCAGCACTATGGCTACTGTGCCCGAAATGACGGCAGCGAAATACAAAATTACGATTACGACAGCTATCAGTATCCTGATAATCTTGTCAATGGTTCCCATGTTTTTTTTCATTGTTAGATTTTATTTTACGTTATTAATTTGTTTGATTAGAAATGTTTTGTCTTTGACGCCCGTGAAGCGATTAATTTCTTTGCCATTCTTAAATAATATCAAGGTGGGGATACTTCTTACATTATATTGATTGGCAGCAGCGGAAAATTGCTCAATATTTACCTTGCAAATTTGTGCTTTGTCACCGATTTCTTCGGCAACTTCGTTCAAAATGGGAGCCATCACCTTGCAAGGCATACACCATGCAGCCCAAAAATCAACGAGGAAAACACCTGATTTGATAGTATTTTGAAAATTCTGATCGGTGAGGGTAACGATTTTTTCGTGTTCAGCGATGCCCGAAAGGTTTTTCATTTTCCAAATACGGTTTATCACAAAAGCAGCGAAGGCTGCCATGGCTAAGCCGATGATAATCATAGTTGTGTTCATAGTTTTAATTGGTTTTATGTATAGCGCCCGTGGGACAATAGCGGGTACACTTTCCGCACTCGGTACATTTGGTTTTATCAACTGTGGGCAAGCCGTATCCATCTTGAACAATAGCCTCGGAAGGGCAAATACGGATTATCGGACACCGATGATTTTGAGGGCATAAACTCTCGCTGACATTGTATGGCATTTTCTTTAAATTTTAAGGATGATTATGACATTATTTTTATCACTGCAAAAGTACTACACTTCGATAAAATGGAGCACGGGTATGCCTGCTGCGAAAACGGCAAAAATGTTGAACTTCGACAGGTTTTTTCTTGAGATAGAACTGTCGGAAGCGGGTAAATTCATTGAGGTAGGAGTGATGGGTTAGTTGCTATAGATTGATTTGCTAATGATTGCAGAGGATGGAGGTTTGTTGATGAAGGAGTTCTTCTATAAGATATGAAAAGAAGTCATAGAGATTTGGTTGGCGAGAATGTTGTTTTGAAATGGAGAAAGTGCTTTTGTTTTAAGAAAATTATGGATGAAACTATTCGTATCAATTTTGATGAAATGGAATAAAAAAATGTTTGTGTAAGGGAATATTTTGTACTTTTGATACTTAGTATAAATAGTAATCAAAACACTTATGGCAAATTCAAAAAATTGGCACGAAAAACACCACGAAACATTAAGTTTTGGGAATCATCTTGCGGATACGGTTGCGAAGGGCATGGGCTCTTGGCGATTCATTATCATTCAAACGATATTGGTTATATTGTGGATGAGTTTAAACATCGTAGGATTTATGGCGCATTGGGATGTATATCCTTTTATATTGCTGAATCTACTGTTTTCGACGCAGGCAGCCTATGCGGCACCTATTATTATGATGTCGCAGAACCGACAAAGCGATAGAGATCGGGTGCAAGCACAAGCGGATTACCAAACCAATATAGATGCAAAGCACGAAATTGAAGCTTTGGCAATATTGTTGAAATCTATTGAAGTGGAGAAGTTGGATAAGATTATTGAAATGCTTAAGGCGAAGTGATTTGTGATTTTTGAGTTGAGAATTTTGATTTAAGGTTTTAGAATTTTGAATTTAGAATTGCTTTAGGCTTCATTGATTTTTTTATTATCAAGCAATCATTTCTTTACGAAACGTTTGGCTTCATTGTTTATCTTGATGAAATAGATTCCTGCGGATAAAAAGGCGGTGTTTATTTGCATGATTTTGTCATGAATCAGGCTTGCATAGAGCTTTTTGCCATTGATATCATAGATGGCGATTTCTTGTTGAGGAATATCTTCGGTAAAGGAAATAGTCAGCATATCGTTGGTAGGATTGGGGGCGATTTGCCATGAATCGGCGTCGCCATCGAGTTGAAAAGTTTGGACGCTGATGTTGGAGCTTGCTATGGTTTTGGCGAAATAGATGTTCATTTTGCCGTTTCGGGTGTCGCCCCAAACGGTGTAGAGGTTGTCGCCCTGATAGGCACAACTCATGAAGTCGTTACCGTTTTCGGCGATGACGGAATCGAAGGCGATGAATTGGCTCGAGAGTTTTTGATTCGCGAGAAAGGACTGTCCGTTGTTGGTGCTGACTGCATAATAGAAGTCATAGCCTGCGTTCCAAAAGCCTGTGGCAGTGGCATCGCGTCTATCGCGCCATGTTACGACCAAATTGCCTCCTTCATTATAAGCTCCCCACACCAAGTCTTGTGCTTTTCCATTGCCAAGGGCATCATCGTTGATGCGGAAGGGTGCAGTCCAAGTTTGTCCGCCATCGTTGCTACTGAGTGCGGAAATATCGTCATCGCCATTTTGAGCATTGGGAAGTAAGAGTACCATTTTATTACTATCAATAGGACTTACGAGAAGTTGGTAACCATTTTTGAAGTTTGTATCATTAGCAGCGGGGACAGCGGCATAGATGGTAGTGTAGGCAAAGGTTTGCCCCTTATCTTTCGATTTGGCGAGATAATAGCAGGGCAGGATATTTTGGGTGGAGACATAGCTTGGATAAGCCGCCAAGAAGCTTCCACCCAAGCTGACGGCAGGAGCCGCCATGGGTGCTTGAATGAGGGAGCCGACGAGATGTGTGCCGACATCCACATTGGCGATGGCAGACCAAGTGTGCCCACCATCGGTGGACATTTTGAAGTAGTTGCGGTTGGGAGCGGGTATCCATGGGGCGGGTTTGGTGGTGATATAAAGTGTCCCGGCATTAGCGGAATTCGAATTGTCAATCACGAGCCATGGGCGGTCGATAGGGCGTTTGGCAGCAACATCATAGACATCGAAAGCTTTGGAAGGGGCATCCCAATTTAAGCCGCCATCGGTGGAACGCGCCACATAGACGCCGCCACTGTCGGGCGTTTGACGATAATCAATGTAAGCAATATAGAGGGTGCCCGTTTTGCTGAAAGCCATAGACACATCGGCAGCGCCATAAGCAGCAGCATAGTGGGGAAGGGCATTGGCGGTGCTCCAAGTGGTGCCACCATCGAAGCTAGCACGGGTTTTTATGGCAATATGATAGCCACCGCCCGACAGTTTGAAGCCCATCCAAGCTGCAACAAGGTTTTGAGAGTTGGTGGGATTGATTGCCAAATAGGGTTCCCCATCGAAGATAAGCCCGTTGCTGATGTTGGTGTTGGCGGGTTGAGCAAAGGTTAAGGTGATGGTGGATAGGACTATTAATAGGGTGAAAAGGAAATGTTTCATGGGAATATTGGATTTAAAGGATTTGATATCTTAATACTAAATCTAAAATCTAAAATCAAAACTTACAGCCACTTCATCAAACTGAAATCTTGGCGATGTCCTAACAAAGCATGTTGCGGGAAGACGCGGAAAGCATAATCGAACACACCAACGGTTTCGGCAGGCATCTCGAAATAGAAAGTTACTTCGCTTCCTTGTGTTTCGCGAATCTCCATCAAATGACGGTCAAGGATTTTGTCCACGCGGTCGTTAACTTTTTGGGCAAAGAGGATTTCGATGCCTACATCGTTTCCGTTGATTTCGTTGAGTTTTAGTTTGATTTCGGCATAGAATTTTTCGCCCAAGCCCAATGGTTTCTTGTTAGAGTCGGTGGTGTTGATGGCAATCACTTCTATGCTATCCCAAGAGCGGAGCATTTTCTGTTTCCATGCAGCCAATTTGCGAGCGTTCAGAAAATTATTGGTCATCATCAATACGGAACGTTTGGCAATATGGTTGTAATATTTGCGGCGATAGTCGTCTAACATACGTTTCATGGTGAATTCGGGGGCAATCAGAGCGATGGTGTTTTTGATGCGTTGGACCCATTCGGTAGGGATGTTTTCGCTGTTGCGATTGTAGAACATGGGCACGATTTCGTTTTCTAACATGTTGTAAATCGTAACGGAGTCGAGAGCATCTTGGGCATCTTGGTTTTGATAGGTGCGTTCTTCTTTTAGTGCCCAACCTGCTTCAGGTTTGTAGCCCTCTGCCCACCAACCATCCAAAACGCTGAAATTCATCACGCCATTCATCACCGCTTTCTCGCCACTTGTGCCTGAGGCTTCCTGTGGACGTGTGGGTGTGTTGAGCCAAATGTCAACTCCTTGGGTAAGTTTCTTGCCCACTTCGATGTCGTAATTTTCAACAATCAAAATCTTGCCGACAAATTCGGGCATATTGGAAATGTCATAAATCTTTTTGATTAAATCTTGTCCTGCTTTGTCGTTGGGATGGGCTTTTCCGGCATAGACAAACTGAACGGGAAAGTCTTTGTTGTTGACAATTTCGGAGAGTCGTTTCAAGTTTGAAAACAAAAGGTGCGCCCTTTTGTAGGTGGCGAAACGGCGAGCGAAACCAATGGTGAGTGCTTTGGGATCCAAGTTTTCGGCGATGTTGAAGATGTGTTGTGGGTTGTCTTGACGGAGGGTCATTTCTTTCATCAGACGTTTGCTCAGAAAAGAAATCAAATCGCTGCGTTCCTCTTGGCGAATATTCCAAATAGTCGCATCGTCCACTTTGTAAATCTTGTGCCAATAATCGGCGTTCGATTGGTCGTGAATGTATTCAGGGTTGAAAGTGGCGTCGTACAATTGTTTCCAACGTTTCGAAACCCAAGTAGGGAAATGGACTCCGTTGGTGACATAACCGATGTGCAACTCTTCGGCAAAGTAGCCCGGATACATATTGGTAAACATGCGACTTGTGACTTTGCCATGTATTTTGCTCACGCCGTTGATGTCCGAAGAAAGATTCGCAGCCAATACGCTCATGCTGAAATCTTCATCGGGTTTGTTTTCGTGCACCTTGCCGAGATTCATAAAAGTGTCCCAACTGATGTTTAAGCGGTTGGCGTAGTGGGGCATGTAGGTACGCAAAATGTCTTCGCTAAAGGTGTCGTGACCTGCAGGGACAGGGGTATGGGTGGTGAATAAGGTGGATGATTTGACCACCTCAATGGCTTCATTAAAGGTAAGGTTTTCTTCTTGGATGTATTTGCTCAGGCGTTCGATGCCGATGAAGGCTGCGTGCCCCTCGTTGCAATGATAGATGTCGGGTTTCATGCCCAATTGTTCAAGGACGCGAATGCCACCAATGCCCAACAATAACTCCTGTTTGAAACGTAGTTCGGAGCCTGTGCCATACAAACTATGGGTGATGCCGCGGTCTTCTGCCGAGTTTTCTTCGATATCTGTATCGAGAAGATAGAGGGATGTTCTGCCAACATCCACACGCCATACTTTGGCAATAATGGTTCTGCCCGGCGCAGCAATTTGCACCTTAAGCCAATTATTGACGTCATTGTCGGTAGCGGGTTCATTGCGAACAGGAATCAAGGGCAAATGCGAGAACTTTTGCGGAGGATAGGAGGCAATTTGATCGCCCAAGAGGGAAATACTTTGATCGAAATAGCCATAACGATACAGCAAACTCACACCAATCATATTGGCATTAGAGTCGCTAGCTTGTTTCAAATAATCGCCGGCAAGGATGCCCAAACCGCCAGAATATATCTTCAAAGAATGATGCAAACCAAACTCCATGCTGAAATAGGCAACCTGTTCTTGCGGTTTCTCGGGACCATTGCACAAATAGGCAGCAAACTGCGAGTAAACAGCATTCAGTTTTGTGAGAAAATCCGTGTTGCGTTCCAATGCCTTATAGTCATCAAACGTCAAAGACTCGAGCACCACAACGGGGTTTTGTTTGCAGCTTTCCCACAAAATGGGGTTAATCATCTCGAACAAGTCAATGGCTTCTGAGTTCCATGTCCACCAAAGATTTCGGGTGAGTTTATATAAGGAAGAAAGTTTCTCGGGTACGCTTGGACGTATGAGTATCTTTTTCCATATCGGATTGAGTTGAGCTTTGGGCTGCAACTCCAGTTGAATGGCATGAGCTTTTGATTTGTAAAGCGCCGAACGGCTGTCAGCTTTTCGGAGGGCGATGTCATAAGCTTCAAAATACTTTCCTGCCAAATGTTTCCAAAGTGCCAATCGAGATAATTCAAATGCTTTGTCGCGCGCATGATTCTTTTCTTCTTCAGGACAATTAATAAATTCAAGAATTCGCATCGCTATGATGTCGGTAACATGCACACTGTTGTCATCATCACGAGTTATTACACTGACAAACTTGCCAATATCAGGTGATTTTGATAACGCCCAAACGCCGAAACCTGCAAGGGTGGTGGTGATGGTGGGTATATGAAATGCAATGCTTTCGAGCGGTGTGTAGCCCCAAGGTTCGTAATAAGAAGGAAAAACCGTTAGGTCGAACCCTATCAAGAAATCATAATAATTACAATTGAATATGCCGTCGTGTCCATCCAAATAGCAAGGCACGATAACGATTTTTACTTTGTCGGTGGGTGCGTTTTTTAAGTTATTGGCATTGATGCGGTTTATCATAGCATCTGCATCGTAATCATTTAAGAAATGCGTGCAGAAATCCTCGCTTACAGGTTCATTGTAGTTGGGTTGCTGCATCCGATGGATGAGGTCGTGGGATGGTCCCAAATTGTTTGCAGGGACTGCAATATACGCCACGATGTTTTGCTTTAGGTTGTCGTTTTTGTTGAGTTGTCCTAAGGTGTCAATATATAGGTCAATACCCTTGTTGGAAAATTCGTATCTGCCACTATTCAGGATATACAAGGTGTCGTCGGACAGCTCTTGGTTGAGTAAGGCTTGGGTAACATGTTTGATTTTTTGTTTCGACGTGTTGCGACGGTCGTCAAAGTCATCAGCATTGGGCACAAAGGAATCGTCGAATCCATTCGGTGTGACGACATCCACGCTTTTCTCCAAGAAATGGGTACATTCATTGGCGGTGATTTCACTTACGGTGGTGAAACTATCACTTTGTTGTGCAGCTATTTTTTCCAAAGAGAATTTGGAAACCACACCCATGCTGCGAGCCAGCGATTCACTATTATAATCCGTCAGGTGACCATAGAGCGGCAATTTGTTTCCAGCTATGCAACGTCCCAACACGGTGGCATGGGTGGTTAGCACGGTGGCAATTTGTGGCGCGCGATCTTTTAAATAGAGCACACCCGTTCCCGTCATCCATTCATGGAATTGGGCTATGATGCGGTCGTGAGCCGAAAGATTGTACTCATAGAAGCTTTGAATAATTCGGGCAGCCGCCACGCCAAACAAGGCAGGTTCCACATAATCCCATTGACCGGAAATAGAATCAAGGCGATATTTTTCCCACAGATTGGAAAACACCAAGTCTTTTTGCGCGAAGAAAGTAGTGAAATCCACTAGCACCACAATGGGCTTTCCTGCAATATTCCATCGACCTATCTTAAACTTCAATCCTTCGCTTTCGGCTTTCTCGCACCAAGATTTGTAGAGGTATTTGTCTTCTATAAATTCGGGATTCGAGCGGGTTTCTTTCCAAACATCGGGACCGATAAGGATATAATTATCTTTGAGTTTTTCAAATATGGAGGGGGCTTTGGTAGAGATTACTGTGTAAATACCGCCCACTTTATTGCATACTTCCCAGCTAACTTCAAATATATAATCAGGGCTAAGCAAATTTTCGTTCGTCATGATATGGTTTTTTTTAAGAGGTGCAAAAGTACTAAAAAATTGCGTGCCACGAATGACTGATTTTTTTCGGGTGGATTAATATACGGCTGAGTCCTTACTAAATCAAGGGGTTCTGAAATAAAAAATAATTATTGAAAAAATAATATGCTTTAATGTGTTACTATTCCAAAAATTTCGTTTATTTTTGTAGATATTAAAATTTGAACTATGGAACTACTAAAAGTTGGAGATGAAGCTCCTGAATTTGTTGGTATTGCTCAGAGCGGCGTATCAATTAGCTTAACGCAATATCGCGGAAAACGTGTGATTTTGTATTTTTACCCCAAAGATAATACCCCGGGATGTACTTTGGAAGCTTGTAATTTGCGTGATAACCA
>CAIOYH010000160.1 GCA_903862465.1 uncultured bacterium
ATTTAGCTAAACGCTATATTTTCTTTTTCTTTTTTTTCTTTTCTTTATATTTCTTTTTTTAATTTGAGTACAAATATACAATTATTATTACAACTGCAACAAATTTTTCATTTTTCATTTTTATTTTTTCATTCCAAAAAAACCTAATAGCCTAAAAGTCTAAAGCCTAAACCCCCGTTCGGCTTAGGCTGTGCCTAAGTCGTTAATATCCTTATAGGTTTCACCTATTCACTTTCCACTATCCCCTGAATAGGATAAGTCTTTCCCTTGAAGTACTTTTCAATGATAATTTGTGCCTTATCATGCAAAAAATCCATTTTCTTTTCATTTGGAAAGTCTTTTATTTCTTCATACAAGAGTTCTTTTGCTTCCCAAATTTCCTCTTGCGATTTTGATGTTTTAGTTTCCATAGTCAATTAATTCTAAGGGTGTGATTATTCTTAATTCATTGAAATATAAGTTTTGATAATTTACTGCCTTAATTTTATATTCTTTATTGATGTTTGCTAAATGTTTAAAATTCCAACTCACTAAAAAATTTATATCAAAAACCGTACAAACAGCAATATGCAATGCATCCATAAACTTCTTTTCAGGAATTACTCCTGCTGTGATATATTTTTCAGCTAATTCAACTATTTCGGTTTGATTGCTTATTTCCAGTATTTTTATTGGGTATTTATTCAAAGTGTCAAATAATTTCAGCTTCTTTTCTTCATTTTTTGTAGCCTCAATTTCAGTAATAACATATTCAGAAATAAAACAATCATATTTTTCAAGCAGAATAAAATTCTCAAAAAAATCAATTGTCGCATCTTTCAATTCCGGTGCATCATCAGCAAACAAAAAATTAGGGACTGATGTATCTAAATATATTTTTTGAGTTTTCATCTTTATTTTTTCATTTCAAATAAACTGTTGTGCGAAGTTTGTAACTTCGCACTTCCTTGTTATAGTCCCGACTGCAAAGTCGGGGTTCCTAATTTTTCATTTTTCATTTTTATTTTTTCATTCAAAATTCTTAAATCTAAAATCAAAAATCAAACAACTCTCGCCAGTGTAACCTCCAACGTAACAATCTGCCCCCTCTTAATTTTAACTATCATAACTTTGGTAACATAACCAACTTTCGAGAACTCGATATGATACGTCCCGGGTTTAATTTTTATCAGGGAAGTCACTCCGGTGATATCGCTCAAGGCTTGTTTGTTCAATTCAATAGCTTTCATCGTAACAAATTCCAACAAATTAGTGATAGCACCGGCAGGCGGATTTGGGTCAGTAATCAAAGCAGTGATACCCGTGTGATGCACTCCGGTTTGATCTATTGCCATACAATCGGCTAATTTCTTAACCAATACGGGGTCATTCTTTTGATACTCTCCATAAAAAAAGTCGTAAATATTTTTCAAAGCGGCATTGCCTTTCACATAGCCTTTATAAATAGCTGCAGTGCCATCTTCTTTCTTATCGTCAATAGCATCTTGTGTATCCCCTTTCACCGCGTCAAAGGCGGCTATTACAGCAGCCATGTCAGCAATGTCTGCCGGTTTAATGTTGGTAAAAATAGTGTGGTTTTCTTCCAAAGTTTTCTTCATAACACGTGCACGACTCAAGGCAGCGGTTACCGAAGCATTATTAATATAGGAAGCACCGTGCGCCAAAATTTTCACCAATTCAGTCTTGCCTGCATTACGTGCCAAAGGCAATCCTTTTTTGCAATAAATAATCATGGTGTCCGCCATATTTTTTTTCAAAACTTTTGCGGCTTCAGTAATTCCGGTGATAGGAGTTTCCTGTATGTCTTCGGCTGCTTGTATTTCATCTTTGGCTGCTTCCAATTTGGCAATTTCGGCTGCTTCCTCTGTAATGGCATCAAATTTTGCTTGATATAAGCCTACAAAATTCAACACTCTCAAAATGTTTATAAGTTTCCACGAAAAAATCTTTTTCATAACAATTTGTTTTTTAATAAATTAATAA
>CAIOYH010000161.1 GCA_903862465.1 uncultured bacterium
ATTAAAAATAACACGCCTAATACTAAGGAAACTTTTTTCATAAAATTATTTTTTAAAATGAATAAATAGAGAAACAGAATTAGCAGCAAAAATAAATATTATTTTTCAAACAACAAGAAAAATAATTATTTTTTTAACCAATTAGAAATTTCATCATAATTCATACTGATATAATCGGTCTTTTGTTCCACCATTGAATTGTTGATAAACAGAAGACAAGGCATGTTGTAACCCGCTAAATCAACGAATCGCCGACCTAATAAAATCATATAAGGAATATTCGTGGCTTTGGTGTCATCAAAGAAAGGCGTAATGTCTTTTTGGTCGCCATTCAGGACAAAAAAGATGGAAATATCGGGGTTTTCTTTTTTAATCAGATGAAGTTTGTATGCTGCAATGCGGCAATGCTTGCAGGTTAAACTCATAAAGGCAATGATATGTTTTCCTTGACGGAGCTCCATTGGTGGTTTTTTTAAATCGGAACTATTGTATAAGGTGTCAAGTTTTAGTTTGTAGCCAACAGTTTCGGGTTGCGATTGATACGCTATAATAAAATCGGGAGGATTTAGAATAAAGGGAAGGGATAATGAAACCAATACTGTAACAGTAGCGATTATCTTTTTGAAGCGAAGATTGAATCCTTTATGCCAAATATAAAGCACCACGGCAACGGCTAGCATCAAGAGGTTCTTTATTATGGACTCTAGGGGCGACATCATCAAAACATTGCCAAAGCATTTGCAATTGCCTTTGTTGCCTTCTAGGATAAGCTGTACGATTAAATAAACGGTAAATACTACTAGCATCGCAATCGTTGCTTTTAGCGTGAATTTGCGTAAGCTAAAGTTGAGTATTAAAAGTATTCCCAATAAGAATTCAGAAGATATCATCATGCGGGAAATGACAGGGGCGGTGTACCAATTGGCAACGCCCAAATCAATAAAAGTTAACTCGAATAGTTCAATAGGATATAATTTGGTTAGTCCTGAAAAGATAAAGACTAAACCTAAAAGTACAGATATTGTTGTAAAAATAATTTTCTTCACCATGGTAAACAGATATTAAAAACCATATTTGTCAATCAAATAAATCAAAGCAGCCATAGACGCTCCGCCAAGTTGTAATTCACGTTGATTCACAGCTTCAAATTTATCGGTGGCAGCATGTTGGAAATCAAAATAGCGTTGAGAATCGGTGATGAGTCCAAAGAGGGGGATTTTTTCTTTTTCCATAAAACTGATATCCACGCCTGAATAGCCTCTATTGTATAGCCACAATCCATAGTTTATCAATAAAGGTTTCCATTGTTCTAAACGTTTGCCTACACTGTCGCCGGCGTCATAGGCAAAGCCTTGTGGCGTGAAACCTCCTTCATCAGATTCGATGGCGGCAATATGTTTTTCTTTTGTTTGTTGCAGGATTTCTTCATACTTACGTCCGCCGCGTTGCGCCATCTCTTCATCCATAAATTCCACTACACGAATGGTATGTCGGGGCTTAATGTTTAGTTCTTTAAAAATGCGTAGTACATCCATTGCCTGCACCACACCTATGCCATCATCATGAGCCCCTTCGCCCAATTCCCATGCATCAATATGCCCACCAACGACAATGATTTCGTTCGGGAATTCACTTCCTTTGATTTCCGCAATAACATTATGGGAAATGGTGTCAAGTTTTTCATAGCAACCCGATTGTAAATATACTTTGGTGGACGGTTCGTTTTTTACTATTGCGCTCAGCACATCAGCATCCACAGTACTGATAGCAAAAGCAGGTATCTTAGGCAGGCTATCGAGATAATGCATGATACCTGTGTGGGGATAAGCATGTTTGATATTGGTTAAGGAGCGCGAAATGGACGCTACAGCTCCATAACTTGCCGCCATAGAAGCACCATATACACGTTGATTTGCGGCACCGCCATAAGCTGCAAAGGTGTTATATAAGGTAGGGTCGGCAGGGCGATTAAAGAACACTATCTTTCCCCTTATGTTTGCTTCGCCTAAAGTTTTTAATTGGTCGAAATTCTGCACTTCTATGATGTTAGCGGCAACACCTTGTTTGCCTGTCCCCATTGCACCACCCAAAGCACAAACTGCCATAGGTTTCTTGCCTCCTTTGTCGGATTTTGCATAACAGGATTCTTTAAAGCCTCGTTTCCAATTGCGCACTTTGAGTTCTTGCAAATATACGGTGTCGGCGCCTGCACTTTTCAACGCCACATGTAGCCAGTCAACAGCTTTTGCTGCTTGCGGTGAGCCACCAATTCTACCTCCGATTTCTTTACATAAATGTCTTAGATTCTCATAAGAGGCATTGCTTGTTAGCGCACTCGAGAAAATAGATTTTATAACGATAGAATCGTTATTTTGAGCAGCAGCCATCAGGCACTGAACACATACAAGCAGGAAAACAATTGACTTTTTCATAATAAATGAATTAAAAAAACCTCGTAGTGATTTACTACGAGGTTTTGAATAAAGAACAAAAATTGCGACTTAGTTCATTACAGTGATTTTTCTGCTGTAAGTTTTTTCGCCGTCAGTAATTTTTAAGATATAAGTTCCTTTTGCTAAATCAGAAACATTCAATAAATACGAGTTGCTGATTTTGTTGTCTGACATGATGAGTTTGCCATACATATCGTAAAGACTAATATCAGAATTGAGTGCATTTACAATCGTTACATTGTCAGTTGCAGGGTTAGGATAAATCTTAACGTCTCCAATTGAGTTTTCGCCAATACCTGTTGCAATGGTGATAGTTTTTGATTGATATACTTCTTTTGTTGCATCGTCTTGAATGAAAATAACAGCAATCAAATCGCTCATTTCTTCAACAAAGGTACCGGTCATATCTTTGGTAAGTGTGTTGGTATAAGCTGTGCCATCTGTAAAGTTAACTGTTGCACCTGCTGATGTAGGCAACATAGTCATCATAACATGATGCCATTCTGTTTCGCCATTGGTACCAACATTTCCTGTGGTTTTCTTTTCGCAAACAACGCAATGTACTTTTAAACCTGATGTAGTAACATAAGGATTGATGGTGATAGGAATCGTTACAGTGTTGCCACTATAGGTTGCAGTACCATTGATTGCAAATGGTGATTTTTTAGCAGTAGCTTCTGAAAGCGATGTAGCTAATGCAGCTGTTGATAATGTTTGTACAACACCGTCATGATACATATCGGGAACACCGGATACACCGTAATAGGTAACGCGGTCACCTGCTGCAGCTATATAATATGGGTCACCGGTTCCGGGCCAATCTACTTGGTATTTGATGAAGTTCATGTTAGCATCATTGGTAACTGCCCATGGGTTAAATGTAGCATTCCATGAAGCACAAGGAGCACATGTGGAAGCTGAAAATCCTTCTAATAAAGCAGTTTTAGCAACAATTTGAGAAGCAACAGAAACTGATTTCGACATTACGTTGTCGGTTAAAACAGGGTCAACCGCACCGTTAACATTTCCAATAGTTACTTGAATTGTGTGAGCTCCGGTTGGGAATGTGTATTGAACATTATGGGTAAAATTGCCAGTTGAACCTAAAGCAATGTTAGCACCTGTTACCGTATAGGTAGCTGAAGAAGCACCGCCATCAATTTTATAGGTTACATCGTAAGAAGTAATGTTGTTGAATCCAACATTTTTAATAGTTCCAGTGATACTTTGTGGACCGGAAGCAAAAATAGCAGGATTATTAATAGAAATCATAGCAGCGTTATTATTTGGTGTTGATTGTACACTTACATCATCAACAGCTAATAAAAACATATCTACTGAGTTGTTTCTCCATGCAATATAAACAGTTTGTCCTGCATAAGCAGCCAAGCTGATAAATTTTGTGGTTGCTGAGGTTTCGGCAGCAGTAGCTGTCAATAATACAGTTGAACTCATTAAGTTTCCTGAAGTTGGAGCTACAGTTGAAATGCGTACTTCATAACCATCAGGATAAGATGGGTCTTGAGCAGCAACTAAATACGATAATACCGGATTGGAAGCGGGTACTGTGATAGCCGGAGTCCACATCCAGTCGTTTGAGGTGCCTGCTGAAGAATACCAAGAAGTTGACCATGCACATTTAGATGTGATAGCCAATCCTGCTTTTGCATAGCATACCCAAGCATTAGTTACCCAGTTCACAGCTGTAGCTGAGTTTACTGTCAATCCGTCAACATTAAATAATGTCCATCCGGTTGGCATACCTCCATCAGCAACGGCGTTGAAATTTTCGCTGAATTGTGCTTTTGATGTGAAAACAAGAGCAATCAGCAATGTAAAAAGTAAAATTGTTTTTTTCATAATTGGTTTGTTTTAGTTAATAAATAATTGATTGTTTAAGTTCGTAAAAATTTAATCGGACAAAGATAAAATAAAAATTGATATACAAACAATCTTTAACCTTTATTTAATCGCCGAACCGTAAAATTCCTAACAAACTTTTTTAATGACAACAAAAGTACAGAATATTTTAATTCAATGGATTTATTTTTTTTTATAAAGTTATCAACAGGGGAGGGGAAGTACTTAAAGTGCCTAGAGTATTTAAAGTGCCTAGAGTACTTGAAGTATTTAAAGTTGTTTTTTGCGGAAGGTGCAGAAGATAAAATTCTGTAAGGTGTTGAAGGGGGTGGGGTGGTCGTGGGTTTGGCAAGCGATTTTTTCGAAATAGCATTGGAAACGTTCGGTGATGGATTTTTCGGAGTATTGTTGGATGGGGATGCCGCTGCATTTCTTGGGTCCTTGTTGGGAGAAGGTGGCAACTAGGAATATGCCATAGGGGGTGAGGCTTTGATGAACGGCTTTCAGGTAGTGTTCTATTTCTTTTTGGTCGGTGAGGAAATGGAAAGCGGCGCGGTCGTGCCAAAAGTCGTAGGCTTGGGTGGGTTCAAAGGTGGCGGCATCGGCTTGGAGCCATGTTACTTTTTTGGCGTCCGTGCCCAATCGTTGTTGTGCTCGGCGGAGGGCTTCTTCGGAGATGTCCAACACGGTGATGTGCTGATAGCCTAGCATGAGCAGATGATCCACCAAGAGACTATTGCCGCCGCCTACGTCTATGATGTGGGCTGAGGTGGGGATGGCATGTTGTTGCATCACATCCAAGGAGATGCGGGGGGAGGGCTGATACCAACTCACTTCCTCCAATTGCTTGGTTTGGTAGATGTGCTCCCAAAAGTTTTTACGGTCGAAGGTTTCCATTTACTTTTTTCTTATTGTGTCTGTCAATAATATCGAACATTTTCTAAATGCATGGTCATTGTCATTTGCTTCGCGTCATTTATTGTCATTGGTCATTTTAAATCGTAAATCCTTATTCATAGATCATTTATTTGGGACTTTATTGACGGACTCTAATTAGGAGTGACTTCATGTTTCCTCAGTGTATCGAACACAACTTCTTCCGAATCATCTTCAGTTTTCATGCCCTCATTTATCCATTTGCCTATTGCCATATCTTCTTTATCGTCTTCGGACAGTACTTTTGATTTGTAGCCAAATTCTTGCAATAAAGATAAAAAGAAATCTTGTTTTTTTTGGGTACGTTTACGATGATTGTTTTCATATTTCAAACCGTTTTCACTGTCTTTTACACCACTGTTTGTAATTCAAATTATACACCGTTGTTTTCATCAAATCTTCCCCATCTCACACCACCGTATCGCTTGGCGGGACTATGGGTGCCCAACTGCCTTTGTATTTAAAGGATAGTTTGGCGTAATAGTCGGCGCTGTAGTAGGCAACTTTTTCGATGATGAAATCCATGTCGGTTTCCATGAGGGTGTCCATGTCGCGGAGGCTTAGGACATAAAACCAATTGGCTTTTTTACACATGGCGCAATGATACATCTCGGCATTGAGCTCGACGACATCTATCAAAAAGGCTTCGAGGTTTTTTTCGGGCAGGGACACCACCGAGCTACTGATTTGTAAGTAATATTTCTCGGGGCGGTTGGGGAAGTTAAATAGGTCTATCCACAGGGGAGAGTCTTTGACGGTGAGGCTCCACATGCCGGGCTTTTCTTTGCGCGCAGCGATGGGGTCGAGTTGGAGACGTTGGAGGCTGTTTTCTACTAATAGGCTTGCTTCTTCGAGGTTCATGGTTTGCTATTTTATGTTTTGTATGTAGGTTTTTTTGTGTGACAAAATTACATATAAAAATGTATTGGGAGAAAGAAATTGAGAAGAAAAATTATTCTTTATAAGTAAAAATTCGACTTTCGCCATTGGGCTTACATATTCTTATATAAATGCTGTCTTTCTTTTTTATTATCGAATCTCCTATTTCAGCATAATTCCAACATTTAGGAAAATGCACGGCTCCCACTTGAAAAATTTTACTATTGCTATCTACGTCGAATTCCCACATATAACGATTGGATGCATCTTGATAATTTTTTATTATTACGCCACGGAATTTTCTATTTCTAATATTGTAATCAGAATAATTACAAGAAGTAGCAATAGCCACAATCACCAACATCATCCATAGTACTTTTTTCATACGTTTAAATTTTTGTCAAAGGTAAATAATTTCTATAGAAACATAAAGAAGAAAATTATTTTCTAAGTTCTATATTATACTGTTTGCCATGATAGGTAGATGTCATGATTAAATTACTCCCACTTATATCTATAATTGTCCAAGTTGATTCTTTATGTACACCGAATGGACCAGTGCCAATAACAGGGTCAGAAGCAGCATTCCATAGATACAGCGTTTGATTATAGGTTAGGGTCCATGTCTGCATTATGAAAACCTTTTTTAATAATGTAGTGTAACCTTCAATTTTTAAAACATACGCACTATTATAATCATTATAATAAAACTCAAAATTAGTTGACAAACTATCTTTAAACAAACTTAATGAATCAACTCCATCAACAGTATAGTTCGTAACAGTATAGGTTCCATAAATCTTTTTAAGTGTTTGGTGATACTCATATTTTTTGCAGCTACTTGCAATAGCCCCTATCACCAACATCATCCATAGTACTTTTTTCATACGTTTAAATTTTTATCAAAGGTAAATAATTTCTAAAGAACATAAAGAAGAAAATTATTCTTTATAAGTAAATATTCGATTTTCGCCATTGGGCTTACATATTCTTATATAAATACTGTCTTTCTTTTTAATTATTGAATCTCCTATTTCAGCATATTTCCAACATTTAGGATAATGCACTGCTCCCACTTGAAAAATTTTACTATTGCTATCTACATCAAATGTCCACATATAACGATTGGATGCATCTTGATAATTTTTTATTATTAC
>CAIOYH010000162.1 GCA_903862465.1 uncultured bacterium
CTTTTCTACAGATGGGACATCAACATCCCCCCCCAAATTAACGAACAAAAAACCCTCGAAGCCGGCAACACCCTTTGGGGCAAAAAGCTTAACTCCGCTATGGAACGCAGCTCAGGCGTCATCCTCCTGGCACTCCTCAACGTACTCCTCCTGATTGTAAACGTCCTCGACATCATCTATCTCTGGATCACCAAACAGATTCCCGAAGGCATGACCCTCTCCGAATACCTCCATCAGGGCACAGGCAACCTTGTCGTCGCTATCATTCTTGCAATCGTGGTCATCCTTTTCTATTTCCGCGGCTATCTCAACTTCTCCGAAAAAAACAAAACCATCAAATGGTTAGCCTACGCTTGGCTGATGCAAAACGCCTTCGTCATCATCTCCACCGGTTACCGCAACCTTTGGTATGTGAGCGAATACAGTCTCACCTACAAACGCCTCGGCATCTACATCTGGCTTGCCCTCACCTTTGTCGGACTCATCACCACCATCATCAAAATCTATCGCAAAAAAACCAACCTCTATCTCTTCAAAGCCAACGGCTGGTCCTTCTATCTTGTCTTGGTGCTCTTCGCTTGTTTAAACTGGGATTTGGTCATCACCAAATTCAACATCAGCCAATCAAAAACCGTGGACAAAAACTACCTCGTCGAACTCAATTCCCCCGCCAACCTCCCCGACCTGCTCACCTTCCCCCTCGACCCTTCCGACTTCTCTAAAGAAATTTCCGAAGATGAAGACAGCTACAACTACACCGATTACTACGACAACCTATTCTATCGCGGCAACTTCACCGGTAAACTCCACAAACGCCTCTACGACTTCCTCAACTCCCGCGACGGCGTCGGTTGGCAATCCTGGAACCTCTCCGCTCATAAAACCGAAAAAGAAATCTACACCCTCTTCCAACAAGGCAAAATCCCCAAACTCCTCCTCCGCAAACAAGACATCAGTAATCTCGATGCTTTGCGTAAGCTTCAAAACATCACCTACATCGACCTCGCCGACAACCACGTTACAGGATACCTTGCCCTCGCCAACTTCAACCAACTCACCTATCTCGACGCTTCCTCCAACACCATCATCAACCTCGACAGCCTGGCCGCCCTGCCCAACCTCAAAACCCTCAACCTGTCCAACAACTCCATCAACGACTTTTCTTCCCTCAAAAACATGAGCCAACTCGAAGACCTAAACATCGCCACCAACGCAGGGCTAATAGACATCAAACCCCTTTTCGACATCAAGAATTTGAAAACATTAGACATCTCGGGCAACGAAATCAAAAACATCAACGGCATCAACCGCCTATCCCATCTCAAATCCCTCAACATCGGCGGCATGAAAAACAATTCCACACTCCGAAACCTCCCCGTCTTGCCCCAACTCGAAGAAATCAACCTATCCATGAACAACTTTAAGTTCGACGACCTCAACCTCCTCTACAAATTCCGCGACTTCAAAAACCTCAAATCCATCAACCTATCGGGCAACTATCTCACCAACCTCTACCTCCTCACCACCACCCAAAACACTGTCATCAACTTCTTCTTCAATTGGGAATCCGAGAAAAACCTACAAGCCATTTTCACCAACCTCGAAGAAATCAACCTATCCACCAACTCCATCCACAACCTCGAACCCCTCAAATATTACCCCCACCTCAAACGCCTCGACCTTTCTGCCAACGAACCCGAAGACATCTACGTCCTCGGCTCACTGCTCGACCTCGAAACCCTCAACCTCAGCAAAACCAAAATCCTTACTTACGACACCCTCAACACCCTCCACAAACTACGCCAACTCGACATCTCCTTCAACGACCTAACCGACATCTCTTCCATCAACCTAATCCCCAACCTCCAAATCCTCGACATATCCAACAACAACCTCACCAACATCGACCGCCTCAGCAAATGCACCAAACTAACATCCCTAAAAATTAACAACAACCAAATCACCGACCTCACCCCCCTACTATCACTCCCCAACCTCCAAACCCTCGACATCACCAACAACTCAGGACTCGGCGACTACAGCCCCCTCTGCAAAATGAAACAACTCAAAGACCTCCGCGTCTCCTCCATCTCCCTCGAAACCTACAACCTACTCCACGAAAGCCTCCCCAACACCAAGATACACGCGCAATACATCTACAAAAACCGTTCAAGCTTCTAACCCAACATCCCTACGACCATGAAAATAAACCTCTTCAACGTATTGCTTTTCACCTTCCTGAAAACAATCCTCGTCACCACCATCCTCTATTTCATCCTCGTGTTGATATTCTCCGACGCCATGTCAACCCTCCGCCATGGCGACGAATTTGCCATCATGACCTTTGCCGAAATCTGCGGCATACTATTTTTCTCTGTGCTGTATATGGCATCCTTTTTTCTGCCTTTATATTTCATACAAAAGAATCAAATTCAAACTCAAACTCCCGCGGAGCTCTTTGCTCGATTCATGCCTTTTGTAATGCTGATTTCTACGCTCTTTGCCCTATTCGTTTTCCTTATCGCACAGTCTTCTCATTCGCTCACAGGGGAAGCGTGGATTAATATCTGGCTCATTTATACTATTTCTTACAGCGGATTTATTGCTTTTATTTATCAGGTTAAAAAACAATGAAACTCACCTCCACGGCTCGCACTTTACTTTTGGTTGCCCTGTTTGCCATCGCAATGGGCTACCTCGAAAGTGCCGTGGTGATTTATATTCGTGCCATATATTACCCCGAAGGCTTTGCGTTTCCGATGAAAATCATTAGTCAACAGCTAATGATTACAGAGTTTTGGCGCGAAGTTGCCACCATCATCATGCTGTTGGGCATCGCCCTCATTGCCGCGAAAACTCCCATCGCCCGCTTCGCCTTCTTCATCTACGCATTCGCCATTTGGGACATCTTCTACTACGTCTTCCTATATCTATTAATTGGTTGGCCCCAAAGTTTGCTCACCTGGGACGTCCTCTTCTTCATCCCCACCACATGGATAGGACCCGTCATCGCCCCTGTCATCAACTCCTTCACCATGATAGGGCTTGCCTTGGTAATCCTTTTTACTCGCCCAAGTAAAACTCCTTTTAAGCTTGGGTGGTTTGTTTGGACATTGCTCATTGAAGGTTCTGTTATTATCATCATTTCTTATACGCATGAATACTTTAGTTTTATGCTACTGCGATTCTCCTTCGGGCAAATCATAAGCTCTTCCAATGCTCCCGAACAGTTGCAATACGCCACTTCCTATATCCCCCAACATTTCCCTTGGTTCGTCTTCATGTTGGGACAAATGATACATCTTTTAGCCATTGGATTTATCTTGAAACGGGTGCGGAAAGCTTTTGCCGTAGTCAATGGAGTTAATTCGTAATTCGCCAATTCGTAACCTGTCCCGCACACGCAGTGTCGGGGTTCGTAGAGGCTTCATGGTATTTGAATCTTGCCTGCCCGACTGCATCACGCAGTCGGGGTCCTTGGTTAATAGATTGATTAAATCTGAAATGCCTTATTGGCAAATACCATTAGGTATAAACAGTTGTTATATAAACAATTGACAACTGCTAACTGGAAAAGAAATTCGTGATATATACAAATCACAACTGTGATTTGTATAAAACAAGCGTGAAATATACGAAATACAGTTGTGATTTGCTCTCTGCACGCGCGCTGATCACAAAAGACAGTTGTGATTTACTCTCTGCACGTGTGATTATCGCAAAAGACAGTTGTGATTTGCTCTGTGCACGCGTGATTATTACAAAAGACAGTTGTGATTTGCTCTGTGCACGAGTGTTTATTGCAAAAGACAGTTGTGATTTGTTGTTTTCACGGTTTTTTATTGTAGATAAAAACTGACTTTCGAAATAATAAGCGTATTCATAATCTTGAGATATTAAAAAACAAGAAGTTATGGTAGAAAAATACGCACAAAATTGTTTTGGAGCACTGTATAAAGATGGAGCAAAATGAGAAATAAGCCTAGCAGATGATGCCCTGTTGGTTGGTGTGTTGTTTTTGATGAGCGAGAGTTGTCTCAAAAGAAAAAAGCGAAATAAATCTTAGTAATTAATCAAAAAACACTAATTTTGTACCAATAAATTTCTCAAATGCAACTAACCAAAACCTCAAGCTATCTCTCTTTGCTGCTCATCTGCTCGATGCTCCTCGTGTGCATACCGCGCCATGCCCACGCCCAACGCAATAAATACCCCATCATCCAACTCAGCTCCCTCACCGCCCACCAACGATGGATAGCCGCCGAAGAAAGTCAACTCTACATCGTGGCTTGTGGCATCAGCTACGCTAAATTTCGCGGCGAAAACGCTGAAAAGTTCGGCATCTGGACAGGCAAAATTGCCTTCCCCTTCTACAAACCTTCGGATAGCCTCACCCCAACCCTGTTTGTGCAAGCCATGTTCACCAACCTGCAACAATTCCACGGCTTCAAACTAAAAATCCTCGACGCCAACCCCGCCTGCATCAAAGGACGCCTGAAAAACTTCGGCAACCACTTCTTCACCCTCTGCAACATGGGCGTGACCGAAGACGAATACATCCGTTTCTTCTACAAAAAATGGGAAACTATCGCCGCCCACATCGCCCTCGTGTATAAACAAGAACGCGACGGGGATTGGCTCAACTTCACCATCACCAAAAAAGAATAAATTGATCAGAACCAACTATCATACCCACACCTACTACTGCGACGGCAGCTCCCCCCCCGAAGATTATATACTGGAGGCTCTGAAACGCGACTTCGTAGCCTTAGGTTTCAGCGCCCATGCGCCGCTCCCGTTCGACAACGCCTGGAGTTTAGCCCACGCCGACTTGGTTTCCTACTGCAACGCCATTCGCAGCCTACAAATGAAATATACGGATCAAATCGAAATCTATCTTTCCCTCGAAATAGACTACATCCCCGGCGTATCACAAGATTTTTCCGTACTAAAGAGGACGCACAAGTTGGATTACACCGTGGGAGCCGTTCATTTGGTGAAAAACCATGCTGCCGCCGGCTATTGGTTCATCGACGGACCCATCAGCAATTATGATGAGGGCTTAAAAACCATCTTCCACGACGACATCCGCCTCGGTGTGGAGACATATTTCAACCAACTCAACGAGATGATAGCCACACAAGCCCCCGACATCATTGCGCATTTCGACAAAATTAAGATGAACAACCAACATCGTTATTTTCGGGAGAGCGATACGTGGTATCATCAGCTGATTCGCCACACCGTGGAACAAATCGCAAAGACCAACAGCATCGTGGAGGTGAACACGCGAGGCATCTACACAGGGAAATATGATGCGTTGTATCCCGATAAAGATATTTTGAAGCAATGTTATGAGCTGAACATCCCGCTTACCATAAGCGCGGACGCTCACAAGCCCTATCAAATCAATGCCTACTTCGCAGAAACAGAAAGTATCTTGAAAGACATAGGATACAAGAGCATCAAAGTGCTGAAAGCAAACTCTTGGGAGGATTGGGAGATATAAAACTTCTGCTTAGTGTCTGTCTATAATGTTGAACCGTTTCTAAGTGTCAATGGTCATTGGTCATTCGCTTCGCGTCATTTATTGTCATTGGTCATTAAGTCATTTGGTTGTTATAAATCGTAAATCCTTATTTATAAGCATTTATTTGGGATTTTATAGACAGACTTTATTTAGGGATGTTTCGGCTGATAGATCATCTTATAATGCTCTATATCGGCTTCGATAAAGATGTCGCCCACCTCAACAAAGCCATTTCGACCGTATAAACTGCAAGCCTTGAGTTGCGCATGCAGATAGACCTGCTTGGCAAAGGGCACTACATCGTCCAAAACTCTTTTCACCAAAGCATCGCCCAAGCCTTCACCTCTAAAGTGTGGCAAGACAGCAAAACGCTCAAGCTTGATACCGCCTGAAGTGTGACGCCAACGCGCTACACCCGCAGGCTCACCATCGCTGAACAAGAGATAATGGTTGGAGATGTCTTCATATTCGTCGTACTCCAATGCGGGGTCCACTTGTTGTTCTTCAACAAATACTTTGGAGCGAATGGCAAATGCTTGCTTGAGATGAGCCTTATCGTCGAAAGGAAACTTAATAATCTGAATCATAGTTTTGATAAAAATGCAAAAGTACGACAAATTTTTAATTCGATGGTAGGGGCTTCCGAAAGGCTGGTTTTGGCGCTTTAAAATGATGGAGGAAAAAATGCAGAAAAATTATAATGTAAAAAATATATTGTTTGTCGTTTCGTTTATGTATCTTTGTTGGAAGATTCGTTTATTCTTTCTTCACTTATATAATTTATCTATAAACGAAAAATAATCAATTAATATTCACTATCCTGTTTACTGCAAAAAAGAGTAAGCAGCTAAAAATTTAAAATTATGTTTGAATTACCACCATTACCTTATGCACAAGATGCTTTGGAACCATTTATTTCGAAGCGCACCATTGAGTTTCACTATGGCAAACACCATCAAGCTTATGTCACCAACCTGAACAAGTTGGTTGTCGGCACCGAGTTTGAGAAAAGCGGGTTGGAAGAAATCCTGATGAAAGCTCAAGGCGGAATTTTTAATAATGCCGCACAAATCTGGAACCATACATTTTATTGGTACAGTCTATCACCAAATGCAAAAGCAGCTCCCGAAGGTGCTTTGGCAGAAGCAATCAACGCGAAGTTCGGTTCGTTCGAGGGGTTTAAAGAAAAGTTCTCGGCTGCCTGTGTCACCTTGTTTGGATCGGGTTGGGCATGGTTAGTTAAAACGGCAGACGGCGGTCTCGACATCGTTCAAGAAAGCAATGCCGGCAATCCGCTTCGCAACGGTCTGCAGCCTTTGTTGACCTGCGATGTTTGGGAACATGCTTATTACATAGATTTTCAAAATCGTCGCCCTGATTACGTTGCTGATTTTTGGAAATATGTGAATTGGGAAGAGATAGAAAATAGGTTCTAAATCCGAACACAAAAGTTTCTCGCAGCGTTCCACGAACCCATCAGCGTCAATTTGCGAAATCTGCGGGAAACTATTTTACCTTAAAAAATTAAATCTATGAGCACTGAATTGAAAGATGCTTCTGTTATTGCTTTGCGCGATTGCATGGGTTTGCAAGCGCACGAAACTCTGTTGATTGTTACAGACGAAACCAAAAAAGAAATTGCCCTCTCGCTTCATGAAGCAGGAAAAGAACTCTGTAAAGATTCTTTATTGTTAGAGATGAAATCGCAAGAAATCAACGGGCAAGAACCTCCCACGGCTGTTGCCGAATTGATGAAGATGGTGGATGTGGTGGTGTGTCCCACGGCAAAATCATTGACCCATACTAATGCGCGTCGCGAAGCTTCCAAGTTGGGCGTGCGTGTGGGAACTATGCCCGGCATTACCATTGATTGCATGGTGCGTTGCTTGAATGCCGACTATGAGAAAATCGTTGGACTGACCGATTACATTGCAAAGAAATTGATCGGGGTGGAACACATTCGCGTTGTGACGGAGAAAGGTACTGACATCCTGATGCCCATCAAAGGGCGGGCAATTTTGCCTAGCAAAGGCGTGATGCGCAACAAGGGCGAAAGCGGCAACCTTCCTTCGGGAGAAGTCTTTTTGGCACCTTGGGAGCACAAAAGTCAGGGCGTCGTGGTGATTGATGGTTCTATGGCGGGTATCGGCATGATTAAAACGCCATTACGGGTTGAGGTTGTTGATGGATATGCCGAAACCATCACGGGTGGAGAAGAAGCCGAACGCTTAATCGCTTTGTTGGACAAAGTGGGACGCGACGCACGCGCTGTGGCGGAGTTCGGCATGGGAACCAATTATAAAGCACAACTTACGGGTATGATATTGGAAGACGAAAAAGTGTTCGGAACCATACATATTGCCTTTGGAAACAACATCAGCATGGGCGGCAATGTAGCCGTCAACAGTCATCTTGATGGTTTGGTCACAGAGCCCGATGTGTATTTCGACGATGTGTTGATTATGAAAAAAGGAAAGATGATAGCTTACGAAATCTAAGCAGTCATCTGTATAAGTATTATATGTATCTTTGTTGCCTCATTTAAAAAAAAACTATTCTATGATAAAAGCGCTTATTAAAACAGCCAAAGGAACCATGACGGTTCATTTTTACGAAAAGGATGCCCCGGGCACCGTTAAAAACTTTGTTGACCTTGCTAAAAAAGGTTTCTACAATGGACTTACGTTTCATCGCGTGATTCCCGACTTTGTGATTCAAGGGGGATGTCCCCAAGGAAACGGCGTTGGTGGTCCCGGCTATAAAATCAAATGCGAATTGGACGGCGAAAACCAATATCACGACCGCGGTGTATTGTCCATGGCTCATGCCGGAAGAGACACAGGTGGTTCGCAGTTCTTCATTTGTCACAGCCGCAGAAACACAGCCCACCTAGACCGAAACCATACCTGCTTTGGCAAAGTTGTTGACGGTTTGGAGGTGATTGACGATATTCGTCAGGGCGATGTGATTAGCGAAATCGGGGTGATCGAAAGTCACGAGTAATTCGAGATTTTTTCAAACAAAGGGCTCCTATCAAAGCCCTTTGTATTTTTCGGTTGAGGGAGTGGGCTTCTGCAGGATATGAGAGGGTAGGGTTTGCTCCAAACTTATTTATTTAAATCACCCTATTATGGATCAGCCCAAAATGGAGTGCTTGTTGCGCTTGCTCAAAATGCTTACCGCCAACGACACTTTGATGGTGGATGATATTGCCCGACACATGGATATTTCCCCTCGGACGGTCATCGCTATGCGGTTACGTTTCGAGCGACGGCGTAATTTTATTTATAATTCTAATGATTGTATGGATTAGTTTTTTTTTATTACTTTTGTAAAGAATTTAAAGAAAAATTAATTGGCATCAAGATTACGTAATAGGGATTTAAAATCAGTAAGTAGTGAGTACGATGTTATAAACCTTTTTTCATGAAGTATGAAAGTGTTGAATAAGATTTAAGACGGAAGTGTTTAATGAAAAAAGAAAATAACAAACTCACTTTTATTGATTTATTTGCAGGATGTGGAGGATTATCTGAAGGATTTCTACAATCTGATAGATATGAAGCATTAGCGCATGTTGAATGGGAAAAGCCTATGATAAAAACCCTGAGAAATAGGCTTATTACTAAATGGAATCATACGGCAGAAGAAGCCCTCAAAAGAGTAATCCATTTTGACATACAAAAAACCGATGAGTTAATAAATGGAAATTGGGCAAAGGAAACATCAGAACTTTATGCTAAAACGAATCATAAGGATATTATAAAGGATGGAATTAGAGGCTTGATTGGGAAGCAAAAAGTAAATATAATTATTGGTGGTCCACCATGTCAAGCCTATTCAGTTGCAGGAAGAGCTCAAGATAATGATTTGATGCGAAATGATTTTAGAAATTATCTTTTTGAAAGTTTTGTAAAGGTTGTAGATGAATTTAAGCCTGAGGTTTTTGTTTTCGAAAATGTGCCCGGATTGCTCAGCGCCTGTCCTGGCGGCAAAAAAGTAACAGAAAGAATTTATGAAGCATTTAAAAATATAGGCTATGAAATTCGCAGACCTGAGCTATTAAGTAAATCAGTTTTTACAGCATCAGAATTAGGAGTTCCTCAAAAAAGAGATAGAGTCATTATCATTGGCGTAAGAGTAGCGTCTAAAATAAGCCTAGAATCATTATATGTTGAATTGCATTCATTAAAGCAAATTGTAAAACCAAAGAATGTTTTCGATGCCATTGGTCATTTGCCAAAATATGAACCACTAAAAACACCGGAAAAGATAAATGGGAAAAAGGCTTCTCATAAATTAATCGGTGGCGAAAAAATAAAATTCCATGATGCCAGATATAATAACCAAAGAGATATAGCAATTTTTAAACAATGGCTTGGGGATAATATGAATAATAGCACTTCTCAAAAAAAAATAGCCTTTTATAATGATATCATGGGAAAAAGGTCTAATCATTCAAAATATAGAAATTTGGAATGGGATAAACCATCGCCAACCATTGTTGCGCATTTATATAAAGACGGTTTAATGTTTATCCATCCCGATATTAATCAGGCACGGACCATTACAGTTAAAGAAGCTGCACTGCTTCAATCATTCCCTGATGATTTTGACTTCATAGGCAGCCGAGGATTTGCTTTAAAAATGATAGGTAATGCCGTCCCGCCTGAAATGGCAAGAAACATTGCTATTGCGATTTCAACCAAAATACTTGTGAAATGAAAAAACTAAATATCCTTGTTGCTTGCGAAGAAAGTCAAGCGGTCACAATAGAATTAAGATTGTTAGGGCATAATGCCTATAGTTGTGATTTATTAAAATGCAGTGGAGGTCATGAAGAATGGCATTTCAACTGTGATGTTTTTGAAGTGATTGAAAACAGAGGAGGAATATTACAAAATGGAGATAATGTTAGATTAAAAAACAATTGGGATATGATGATTGCTCACCCACCATGCACATATTTGGCAGTTAGTGGAGCACAATGGTTTTATCATCCAGAAGATAAATTATTGCCTATAGAGTCTAGGCGACCACATCCTAGTTACCCCAACCGTGCAAATGATAGGGAAGAAGCTGTTGCGTTTTTTTTAGCATTAGCCAATGTTCCAATCGAACGAATAGCTATTGAGAATCCTATTGGGATAATCAGCAGTAGATGGAGAAAACCGGATCAAGTTATTCAGCCATTTATGTTTGGTGATGAAGCAAGAAAAACAACCTGCTTATGGTTGAAAAATTTACCAAAACTTACACCAACAAATATGGTTGGGGAAGGGGAAAGGATATATTTCAAAAGCGGTAAAAGTCATCCTAAATGGTATTCAGATGCTTTTGTTAAATCAAAATCACATGAAGAAAGAAGAACAATGAGAAGCAAAACGTTTATGGGTATAGCTAAAGCAATGGCAAATCAATGGACAAAGAATTTTTAATCGGATGGCACCATTAAATTGTAAAGAAAGATAGCCAATGCTAAATGAATTGAAAAAACAAACTGCCATGAAAAGAAGAGACAGTGAAAGGGTACATGCTTATGCTAATGAGGCGTTTTCTTATTTAAATATATTTGACATTCAAGGGGTATTAAAAGAACAGGATACTTATAAATGCGGTGTGGAAGCCTATCAAGTTACTGATTTCAGTTTGACCAAATTTGATCTCCTAAACCAAAAAGAAGAAATTGCCAAATATCATTTTTGTGCGCAGTTAGGCGTTCCTTATTACATTATCATCACATCAGAAGCTAACGGCAGATATCAAATTTATAATTCACATTTGACAAATGGGCTTATCAGCTTTTCAATTCTAGGTGATTATTCCAAATATGAATTTCTTCATTGGTGGCGCGAAAAACAAAGCTTTAATCAACAAAAACCAATGTATAATGCTAGCGAAAGAATCGCTAAAAGCATTATTGATAACGATCTTTTCGAAAACTCTCTAGCGTGGGGTGTTAACATTGATGGCTTTTCTATAGATGACGATACCCACAAAGTGCTAGCCATTTTTGAAAAAAGGATCTGCACCTTTAAACCACCCTATACCGTTGACAATTATGATCCCAATAGATTTTTTTCATGGCTCGGCTAACCGCAAGGGCGATTTCCCTTCTTGGAATATTTTGTTCGACCTTGCGAAAAAAATGAATGTATCGCTTATGCTGTTTACCTTTGATACTAGCGAAAATAAAAAACAGGGAGCAGCAAAAATAACTGGAATTAGCCAACTAGGGGGTATTACTTACAAAAACAATGTAAGACCGTGCAACCGCTTATTTAATAACGACCTTCCTAAGGTAAAAGAATGGCTACTAGCAAACTCGTAAATTGCCAAACGTTTTTGGGTTTTTTGGTCATTATGTCATTTGGTGGTCATTTATTGTCATTTTGGGGTCATTCGTGGTCATTTATGGTCATTACGTTGTCATTTTGAAGGTCATTTATGGTCATTACGTTGTCATTAATGGTCATTATTTGCCATTAAGTCATTAGGTCATTTATTGTCATTAGGTCATTGGTCATTCATAGCCATTCTTGGTATTTGGTATTTGGAGCTTGGTATTTGGAATTTATTGTCATTAAGTCATTAGGTCATTTATTGTCATTAGGTCATTCATAGCCATTCTTGGTTTCTGGTATTTGGTATTTGGAGCTTGGTATTTGGAATTTATTGTCATTAAGTCATTAGGTCATTTATTGTCATTAGGTCATTGGTCATTCA